>JAJFVI010000227.1 GCA_021371895.1 Eubacteriales bacterium
CCTGTGGAAACTGCACAGGAACTAAAAAACTCGCCGTCGATAAAGACGTATAGCCTCTGGGTCAGCTTATCCACGATCACGCCGTAATGCTCGTTGGGGGTTACGGTTCTCAGCAATTTCGTTTTTACGTAGCCGCGAATGACGCGGTTGTAATAATCAAGACCCTCAATCAGCGTCCAGCCGTCCACATCGTCACCCAGCACATGCACCGCTGCGGAAGCGCCGTTGATGAATCCGCCCAGCTTATCGTTATTCACTTTATCGCCGCCTGGGGTTTTGAGCGGGTAAACCGATTCGGTTTCGTCTACGTCCAGCACCGTGATGGGCTTCATCAGCAGATCCCAACAGGCTTGGGTATCGTTAATATCGTAGGCAAAGCTTTCGCCAAACCAATCCTTGCCCGTCTGATAGCCGTCCATCCATTCCGCGACAGTTTTCGCATAAGCCGTTTGGGTCGGTAGCGCCAGTCCTGCCAGCAGCAGGATGGTCACAAGCAGGAGCGATATGCGTCTGAGTACGGTTGCGACCTTCATGGAAACCTCCTCGTTGTTCTCCGTCCACCCACGCAAATGCGTGCAATGGTGTTTGCTCTCCCCGGTTCGCGGTCGCGTTACTCCGCGGCACGGTTATCCTTCTCGCGCAGTTCCACACGTCGAATCTTGCCACTGATGGTCTTGGGTAGCTCGCTGACAAACTCGATGATGCGCGGATACTTATACGGCGCGGTGATGCGCTTGACGTGCTCCTGCAATTCCAGCTTGAGCTCGTCGCTTGCGGTGTAGCCAGGTTTCAAAACGATCGTAGCCTTGACCACCTGCCCGCGCAGGAGATCGGGTGCTGCGGTTATGGCGGTTTCCAGCACCGCCGGATGCTCCAGCAGCGCGCTTTCCACCTCAAAGGGCCCGATGCGATACCCGCTGGACTTGATTACGTCGTCGGAACGGCCCACGTACCAGTAGTAGCCCCACTCGTCTCGCCAGGCGGTATCTCCGGTATGGTAGATGCCGTGATCCCAGACGGTTTTCGTGAGTTCGGGATTTTCGTAATAGCCGGCAAACATACCCACGGGCAGCGCGCCGTCATGAGTGCGCACCACGATTTCGCCCGTCACGCCCGCGGGGCAGGAACGCCCTTCCTCGTCGATGATATCCACATCGAATATGGGGCTGGGCTTACCCATACTGCCGGGGCAGACTTTCATAAACGGGAAAGTCGCCAGTGTCACCACCAGCTCGGTTTGCCCGAAGGCTTCCAATAGCGGGATGCCGGTGCGTTTTACCCATTCGGCGGCCATATCCGGGTTGAGCGGTTCGCCCGCCACCGCGCAGTGCTTGAGCGCGCTCAAGTCGTAGCCAGCGAAATTCTCCTGCAGGATGTAGCGGTACATGGTAGGCGGAGCGCAAAAGCTGGTGACGTGGTGGTCACTCATCTGCCGCAAGACATCTTTGGGGATGAAGCGCTCAAAATCATACACGAATACGGCGCTGCCGGTGAGCCATTGCCCGTAGAGCTTCCCCCACACGCTCTTGGCCCAGCCGGTTTCACTGATGGTAAAGTGCAGACCGCCGTCGATGCACTGCTGCCAGTAAAGGCTGGTCACGATGTGCGCCAGGGGATAAAAGTAATCGTGCGCGACCATCTTGGGCATACCAGTAGTGCCGCTGGTGAAATACAAAAGCATCGGGTTGCAGTTGTGCGGGTAGGCGTCGCCCACAGGTTTCGCCCATACAGCGGAGCAGAGCGGCATTTCCTTTTCGTAGCTGTGGAAACCCTCGCGCTCACCCCTAAGTACGATCAGCGTTTCCAGTGTGGCGCACTTCTCCCGCGCGATCTCCGCGGCCATCAGCACGCTTTCGTCCTTGTAGCTGATGATTGCTGCCTTGATGCCCGCAGCGTTGACGCGGTAGAGAATATCCTTTTCCGTCAGCAGGTGTGTGGCGGGTACAGCTACCGCACCCAGCTTGTGCAGCGCCATAATCACTGGCCAGAACTGCAGATGCCTTCTTAAGATCAGCATTACCTTGTCGCCCTTGCGGATGCCTAGGGAGCTAAACAGGTTGGCGGCGCGGTCGCTCTCTTCCCGGAGCATCCTGAAGGTATAACGCACGCAGGCGCCGTTTTCATCCGTCCACAGCACCGCGGTACGGTCAGGCTCCTCTGCGGCGATGCGATCGGCCACGTCGTAGGCAAAATTGAAGCTTTCAGGGCGCGTGATGCGGAAGCGCTTGTTGAAATCGTCATAGGTCGCGTATTCCACTGGGCAATCCAGATATTGCAGATAGAGCGGTTTCATCACGCTTTCGCACCTTCCTTTACGACGACGGCAATGAAGCGGCAATCGCCTTCCAGCGCAAACATCACATGGGGAAGGGCGCTGTCGTAATAGACGCTGTCTCCCTCTTTCAGGTACAGCTCGTTACCGCCCAAAATGATTTTCAGCCGACCTTCCAGCACATAATCAAATTCCTGTCCCTCGTGGCTGTGCGCCTGTTTCTCGGCGCCGGGCTTATCCTCCGATACGGTGACGATGAAAGGCTCCGCTAACTTGTCACGAAAGTTGTAGGCCAAGTGATGGTACACATACTGCTCCCGGCGTTTGAAAGCCAATCCCTGGCCTGCGCGGGTGAGCACATACCCGTGCAGTTTGGGACTTTCGCCGGTAAGCAGATCGCTGATGTCCACACCCAATGCCTCGGCGATATTAAAAAGATGCGAAAAGCTGAAATCGCGCGTTCCGGTCTCGTAAGCTTCATATTCTTCCAAAGAAATCCCCGTTTGATCCGCCACCTGCCGGGCCGTCAAACCGGCGATATCCCGTAAATCTTTAATCCGTAAGGCAATCAGCCCCAGCTGCTCGGCGTTATCCGCCATACCGGTCGCCCCCTTTAATGCTGTATGCTGCCTATTAATGAAGCCGCAGCACAGGTAGCATACCACGGAAACCTTTGCAATGTCAAGGCGCGCGGGTACCTTACAGGAGGCGCGGTCACGCTTTGCACGTATCGGTGCGCCTTTGCGGACGTACCGTGAGGCTCGTTGTGAAAATGTAAAATCTCTGTAAACAAATACACTTATTCAGCACGCGTTTGGTACGCCAAACTCCCCTGCGACGATGCTTTTGCCCGCCTGCACAATCGACGGGAGCGTTGACATCCATCCTTGTTTTGAAGTATGATAAATATTCGGTTATCAATCGTTCTTTTTACACGCGGGCACTCCCTCACAAGTCATGCCGCGCTTCCGTGATTCCGTTTGCCGGCTGGAAAGCAGCTAAAGGAGAATGAGGATGTCGACGCTTAAGCAAAGAATTTTAAATCGCTCTGTGACCCTTGGGGTCGTCGGGTTAGGTTATGTCGGCCTGCCGCTGGCTGTGGAGAAAGCCAAAGCCGGTTTTACCGTGATCGGTTTTGATATTCAACCGGAAAAGGTGGATATGGTCAACCGCGGCCATAACTACATCGGCGACGTGGTAAACGCCGATTTGGAAGCCATCGTAAAAAGCGGTCGTTTGAAGGCGACCATGGATTTCGCGTCCGTAGCCAGCTGCGACTGCGTTTGCATCGCCGTACCTACCCCGCTGGACGAGCACCAGCAGCCGGATATCAGCTACGTTCGCTCCTCGGCGGAGAGTATCATGCCTTACGTGCATAGGGATATGCTGATTGTGTTGGAATCCACCACCTACCCCGGCACCACCGAGGAACTGCTTAAACCAATTTTTGAAAAAAGCGGCCTTACCTGCGGTGTTGATTTCTACCTCGCGTTTTCGCCGGAGCGTGTAGATCCGGGCAACGCGGTCTATAAGACCCGTAACACTCCCAAGGTGGTGGGCGGCATGACGCCCGAGTGCACCGATATCGCCGCCACGCTCTATGAAGCCGTGCTGGAAGCGCCGGTACACCGCGTATCCTCCCCGGCGATTGCCGAGATGGAAAAGATATTGGAAAACACCTACCGCAACGTAAACATCGGGCTTATTAACGAGTTGGCCATTCTGTGCGACCGCATGAACATCAATATTTGGGAAGTCATTGATGCGGCCAAGAGCAAGCCCTATGGCTTTCAGGCTTTTTATCCGGGGCCGGGGCTGGGCGGGCACTGCATCCCGCTGGATCCCTATTACCTGAGCTGGAAGGCGCGAGAGTTCGGCTTTCATACGTCGATGATCGAATCCAGCATGATCATCAACGACCGGATGCCGGAATACTGCTGCCAGCGCGCCATGCGCGTGCTCAACGAGCGGAAAAAGGCGCTCAACGGCGCGAAAGTCCTGGTGCTGGGCGTCGCCTACAAACAGGATATCGACGATTTCCGCGAAAGCCCCGCGCTGCGCGTTATTGATTGTCTCAAGGCCAGCGGAGCCGAGGTGACCTACTATGATTCCTATGTGCCGCAGTACCGCTTCGAGGGTGAAACCTACGAAAGCCTGCCGGCGCTAACCGCACAGGCCCTCGCCACAAGCGATCTGGTGATGGTGACCGCCGCGCATACGAACATCGATTACGATTTTGTGGCGGAGCACGCGCCTCTGATTTTTGATACGAAAAATGCGATGAAGAACGTAAAGAAGCGTGAGAATATCCAAGTGCTGTAAGGGGGTTTTCCACACATGAGCGAACGGCTTCGCTACGCGCTTGTCGGCTGCGGGCGCATTGCGCCCAACCACGTCGCCGCCGCGGCATACAACGCCGATACGCTGGAGTTTTGCGCGGTATGCGATCTGTTACCCCAGCGCATGGAAACGGTGCTTGCCCAACTGCCCGAAACGGAAAGAGCGAAAGTCAGGCGCTATACGGATTACCGTCAGATGCTGGCAGAGGTGAAACCGCAGCTGGTTGCCGTTGCCACCGAAAGTGGCAACCACGCCGCCGTGGGTCTTGCCTGCATCGCTGCCGGCGCGAACGTGATTATCGAAAAGCCGCTGGCACTGAGCATGGCCGACGGCCGTGCGCTGATCGCCGCCGCCAAAGCCGCGGGCGTCAAGCTTTGCGCGTGCCACCAGAACCGCTTTAACCGCTCTATCCAGAAGATTCGCACCGCCGTGGAGGAACAGCGCTTCGGCCGGTTGCTGCACGGCGCGGCGCACGTGCGCTGGAACCGCGGCCGCGATTACTACGAGCAGGCGCCTTGGCGCGGCACCTGGGCGCAGGACGGCGGGGCGCTGATGAACCAGTGCATCCACAACATCGATTTGCTCCGCTGGATGATGGGCGATGAGGTAGACGAGGTCGTTGCCTATACCGATAATCAGGAACACGATTATATTGAAGCCGAGGATCTGGGCATTGCGCTGGTACGTTTTCATAATGGCGCTTACGGCATCATTGAGGGAACGACGAACGTTTATCCGCATAATCTGGAGGAGACGCTGTACCTCTTTGGGCAGGACGGCACCGTTAAAGCGGGCGGCAAGAGTGTAAACGTGATCGAGGAGTGGGATTTCCGGGACGGCCGCGGCGACCCCGCGACTATCAAAATGGAATTTGGCGAAAGTCCCCACAACGTATACGGGTTCGGGCACACGCCCCTGTATACGGATATGGCGCAGGCGATCCTTTCCAACCGGGAGCCTTACGTAAACGGAGAGGCCGGCCTGCGCGCGCTGGAACTGGTGCTGGCCATCTACCAAAGCGCTGCGACCTACCGGACAGTTAAACTGCCGCTGGGCGACTGTGCCACGACCGACTTTATCGGGAGGTTTGACAAATGAACATCCACCCGACTGCTATCATAGACGAGGGCGCGGTCATCGGCGAAGGCACCCGTGTTTGGCACTTCACGCATGTGCAGGCTGGCGCGCATGTGGGGAGAAACTGCGTTTTGGGTCAAAATGTTTATGTAGGCGCCGGCGCGGTGATCGGCGACGATTGCAAGCTGCAAAACAACGTAAGCATTTACGGCGGCGTCACGCTGGGCAACGGCGTATTCTGCGGGCCGAGCTGCGTGTTTACCAACGATCTCACCCCCCGCGCGCGTTTCCCCAAGGGCAGCGCGCACTTTGTACCCACCTGTGTGATGGACGGCGCAAGCATCGGCGCGAACGCGACGATCGTCTGCGGGCATATTATTGGCAAGAACGCCATGATCGGCGCGGGCGCAGTGATCGTGACAGACGTTCCGGATCATGTGCTGATGCTGGGCGTGCCTGCCACCCAGCGCGGCTTCGTATGCACTTGCGGCGCACGGCTGGATGGGTTGAAATGCCCGGCCTGCGGGCGATTGTATATGCCGGTAGGCGAAGGTTTGGAAGAAGTAAAAAGATAGCCCTTCGGATTTTACCCAAAGGATGCGAATCCTTTGGAATCCTGGAGGGTTTCGCGCCTGATGATGCGGCCAAAGGGATATTTTCCTTATAATTTCCTGGCAGGATGCGCCTGTGGGCGCGGGAG
>JAJFVI010000229.1 GCA_021371895.1 Eubacteriales bacterium
GCGGCCGAGCAGGTCAGGTCGATGTTCTGGCGCAGGACGTGGTGCTCGCGATGGACGGTGATCGGGCGCCCTTCGACGATGCAGGTGCCGATCCCGTTGGTGCCGATCCGCGACTCGCCCCAGTCGGCTCCGGCCCAGAGCCCGGCCTTGCGCAGCTCGTGCTCCCGTGTGCGGTCGCACAGATGTCGCAGGATCACGCCTTCGGCGTCCGCCAGCAGGACGGCGTAGCCTGCATCCGAGAAAGACTCTAAGAGCAGCCGCAGCTCCGACTCCGCCAGTCGCACCAGGGGCGCCAGCGACTCGGTGCGTTCGCGCAGCCGTGCCTGATCCAGGACCGGCGGCTCCAGGGTGCGGAACGGGTCCAGATCCGGCTGGGCCAGACAGCGCTGCCACGATTGCAGAATGGATGGCGGGAGCGCGATGCGCGGCACGGCTGCGGGCGGTTCGCCCAGCGATGGGTGCGAAGCGCCGTCGGCGACGGCGGCGTGTTGTGCGTCGTGTTTGGCATCTACCGTCCCTTAATGGAGTTTATGGCGCATCCCTTACGAGAATTGAAAAAGAATTTCTGGTTCTTCCTGCCGATTCTTTTTGGCTTCGCTGTCGGCGTGCTGGGGATCTCCAAGCTCCTGCAATGGGTGCTCAACGAAGCGGAGACACCCGCGATATGGCTGTTTGTCGGCCTCATCGCAGGTACCCTGCCGTCTTTATGGCAGGAGTCTGGAAAAGAAGGGCGAACGAAGGGGAATCTTATCATCGGCGGTATCACGTTTGCGCTGATGCTTGCTTTTTTACTTCTGGTTAAAAGCACTGGTATGGTGCAACCGCAACCATCGATCTGGTTATGGCTGCTGTGCGGCGTAATGTGGGGGCTTGGCATTATTGCCCCGGGGCTTAGCCCATCCTCCCTGTTCTTCTTTATGGGCGTGATGGAACCGATGATGGACGGCATCTCAAAGTTATCCATGTCGGTTATAATCCCCATGGGACTTGGCCTGATTCTGTGTGTGCTTTCATTATCCCGTGGTATCGGCTGGCTGTTGAAGAACAGGTATGCCGGCACCATGCACGCGATTCTCGGCCTGGCGCTTGCTTCAACGATTGCCATTCTGCCGTTGGGCAATACCGCATCCGCAATGGACGTGGTTGTATATGTGCTCTGCTTTGGTGCCGGGGTAGCCGTAGCGCTTTGGATGGATCGTATGAATCAGAAGTTGAAAATGAACGGGTTGAAAACATGATATGACCAGATGTGGAGAAGCACGCCTCCCGGCGGAAATCCGGATAACCACGAAGCCCCGTTTCCGGTTGGAAACGGGGCTTCGCATATGCATCCTCCTGTTGATGTTTTGGTGAAAGCGGATGTTCATCCTACTCTTTCAAACCTTAACGCCGTGGTCTGGTGGTGATATTCCCCCCGCCTTCAGCGCAAGATTATGCCATGGCCTGCAGCACTTTCACTCCTGACCAGAGAAAATACATACAGGAGCATCGATGCATGATGCTTTACGGGAGTATCGAACCTTGAAGCCCAGGCCGGGTTCTGACCTGCCGTCGATTTCCGGCGTAGGTTCCGAGTGTGCACACTTCACTCAGTCTGAAAATAGCGGGGTGGAAAGGTATCTTTCGCCTGTGTCCGCAAGCAGAGCGACGATGAGCTTCCCTTTATTTTCCGGTCGTTTGGCAAGTTGCGTCGCAGCCCAGACCGCGGCGCCGGAAGAAATGCCAACCAGTACGCCGACGGTTTTACCGAGTTCCCTGCCGGTGCTAAACGCAGCGTCATTCTCAACGGTGATAATCTCATCGTATATGTTGGTATTCAACACCTCTGGGACAAAGCCTGCGCCGATTCCCTGGATTTTATGCGCACCGGCAACGCCGGTGGAGAGCACGGGAGACGAGGCCGGCTCGACCGCAACGATTTTTACGGCCGGGTTCTTCGATTTCAGGTATTCACCAACGCCCGTAATGGTACCGCCGGTTCCGACGCCGGAAACGAAGATATCAACCTTGCCGCCCGTATCTTCCCAGATTTCCGGTCCCGTAGTGGAGCGATGGATGGCCGGGTTCGCTGGGTTTACAAACTGGCCGGGGATAAAGCTGCCCGGTATTTCGTTGGAAAGTTCTTCCGCTTTGGCGATAGCGCCCTTCATGCCTTTGGCGCCTTCCGTAAGCACAATTTCCGCTCCGTATGCCTTGATCAGGTTTCTGCGCTCAACCGACATGGTTTCGGGCATGACGATGATGATCCTGTACCCTCTTGCCGCCGCGACGGAAGCAAGACCGATACCGGTGTTTCCGCTTGTCGGCTCGATAATCACGGAATCCTTCTTAAGCAAGCCCTTCGCTTCCGCATCATCCAGCATTGATTTCGCAATCCTGTCTTTCACACTCCCGGCAGGATTAAAATATTCAAGTTTCGCCAGTATCTTCGCTCCCAGCGCGTGTTTTGTCTCGTAGTTCGTAAGCTCCAGCAGCGGTGTTTTTCCAATCAGCTGGTCGATGGATGTATAAATTCTGGACATCTTTGTTTCCTCCCTGTTTTATTGGCGGATGGCTGCAAATCCGTGATCCAAGTCGGCGATAATATCGTCGATATGCTCGGTTCCGATCGAGAGCCTGATTGTGTTGGGCTTTATCCCCGCCGTGAGCAGTTCCTCCTGAGAGAGCTGCGAATGTGTGGTTGACGCCGGATGGATAACCAGAGATTTTACGTCGGCCACGTTCGCAAGCAGCGAGAAGAGTTCAAGGGATTCCGTAAACTTTCTCGCCTGCTCCTCGGTGCCGTCGATTTCAAACGTGAAGATAGACGCGCCGCCGTTGGGGTAATAGCGGTCGTAGAGCTCTTTGGCTCTGCCGGTCGCGAGTGAGGGGTGGTTCACGCGCTTCACCAACGGGTGATTCTTCAGGTAGTCGACGACCGCGAGAGCGTTTTGCACGTGGCGTTCCACGCGTAACGACAGCGTTTCGAGGCCCTGCAGCAACAGAAACGAGTTAAACGGGCTGATGGTTGCGCCTGTGTCCCTCAGCAACGTTGTGCGCAGCTTAATGATGTAGGCAAGGTTGCCCGCGACTTGCGAGAACACCACGCCGTGGTAGGAGGGGTTGGGCCGGGAAAGGCCAGGGAATTTGTCGTTCTGCGCCCAGTCAAACTTGCCGCCGTCCACAATTACACCGCCCATCACCGTGCCGTGCCCGCCAATAAATTTCGTGGCGGAGTGAATCACGATGTCCGCGCCATGCTCGATGGGGCGAAACAGGAAGGGCGTGGCGAAAGTGCTGTCGATCAGCACCGGGATGCCGTTGAAGGTCAGTTCCTTGCGCATTGCGAAAACGGCCTGCTTGAAATCGCCGAACACAGCCAGGGGATCACCAGTGGCCATGCTGCCGTTTGCGGGGAAGTGGATAGGGTTACCGTCCAGTTCGTAGACCATGGAACCGGCATTGCCGTTGGAGTAGGCAGAGCGGAAGATGGGCTGCTTGTTCGCGTCCACAAGGCCGCGCATCTTGGCTTTGAATCCAGTCTGCGCAACCGCGCCATTCGCGGAGTAGCCGTCAGCTTCGATGAGGTTCAGCACGCCACCGACACCCAGCAGGTCTTGGTACAGTTCGGCGGTTTCCGCGACTTGATGCCCGGTCGCCGCTGCCTGTGTAGCAACGCCAATAGGCCACGAAGAGGGGCGGTTGTCGCTGTGTAGGATAGCACGGTCGATCTTGCTGTAGAACACGTCGATCAAGGGCTGCCGAACCGCCGCCCAGATGTCGTAGTCCACATCGTCCAGCACCGCTTCGGAGATCGGAATAATAACGGCGAGTTCTTCGGAGGTGATGTACACGTTTTCCCATGCCGCCTTGGTGGTTTGCTTGATGCCAGTATCGCCGCTCACGAAGTACGCTTGCGGGAGTGCGGACAGGACGGCGAGCTTGCCCTGCTTTTTAGTGAGGTCCGGGAGCCGGGTCATCAACGGGAGCACGGTGCTTCCCTCGGTAATGCCTTTGATAACCTCGGCGTATACCTGTTCATCGGAGAGAGCGGAAGTGTCGAGGCGTTCGATCATGCTGACAGGCATTTCGTTTCATCCTTTCGTTGTGTCGAGTGGGGGTTATTCGCCGAAACCAGCTGCCCCACGAATCGCCGCATTGATCGCTGCGTTTGGGGTTTGCGCGGCACCGGCTTTAGTGTTGTCAGGGGAACCAGCGAAGCCGCCTTTGCTGGGTTGGGTAGTGGTGAACAGATAGGGGCGGCTGGTTTTCATGGTGTCCATCTGTTCCTTGAGGCCGGAAAGCGAACCGTCCTCGCCCTGCTTGATAGCGTCCAGTTTGAGAAGGGGTACAACAACATCGGGGTCATGCACGCTGTAGCCGCGTATGCCGTCTTTCAGCGCGGACTTGAAAGCCGTGCTTTTCAGTTCGGCTTCCTTATGTCAACCGTTTTACGCACGCTGGCAAACGCGTCCTCGTAATCTATGGACGCTTGAATGATCTCTTTGCCGATTTTGATAATGGGGGTGGTGACGGCGAGCGAGAGCTTCAATCCTGTAGTCGTGAGGCTGCTCGCAACCTTATTGCACTTTTCCTCGATGGACTTCATAGCGCTGTCAAGCGCGCTTTGGTCGATGCCAAATGATGCGTATAGTTCACCGACTTTGAGAGACAACCCACTCACCCCCTTATCGCAGCAATTCCAGCAAAAAAGCTGCTTGCAGCAGCTTCATCTTCAACTGGGTCGTTTCCGATTTCGTCTTTTTCGGTTTGGACACGGACGCTGACCGCGCCGCGTGGATTGAGATTCGTGAGCAGGACAAGGAACTCTCTCCAACTCATGACCGTGATACTGTCCCGCAAGATGATGCCATAGTCACGCCTGAAATCCGCTTCTATGGCATCCCAAATCACGATCATTGGGACTTTTTTGCTTTTGTACCAGGGGCAGCAACGGAATCAGCATCGTCGCGCACTTCCTCGGTTTCGTCCGTATCTTCGGGGCCGTTAATCTTTTTGAAAAGCTCGCCCACAAGCTCTGCGAGTTGCGTGGTAGCCAGGCCGTTGGCGCACATTTCATCCACGCTTGCCTTGCCAAACATTGCGTCGGCAGCGACCATGAGCATTTTCTGAGAGGCTTGAGCGTCCTTGCTGACCTCGGCGCGAGCCATCATGACCGGAATAATCGCCGGAATCTGGCTCTTGCGTCAGCGGATTTCTCGTGCTGGAATTGCAGTACGGCGGCAGCTCTAACGGTATCATTCTCGGCGGTGGTGTAAGGTATCCTCGGGATGATGAACGCAAGGATACGTTGGGTACAGACCGCGAGCTGATCCGGCAATGGTTGATCTGTTACGGTGTGAAGATCGCTCAAACGGCCTCACCGCCGGTGGATTTGGGCTTGCTCCTGTGCGTTTTC
>JAJFVI010000245.1 GCA_021371895.1 Eubacteriales bacterium
GCTGTGCAGGGGTTGGCTTGGCGGTGCCGATGTCCATACGGCGGTAGACCTGCATACTGTCCATGTTGAGGATCTCGCCGCCCCGCGCCTGTGCCAATTGGATCGCCAGCGCACTTTTGCCGCTCGCTGTCGGCCCCACGACGCACAATACCGGCGTTTTTTCCATGGCTGCCTCCCCTACTGGATTCGTTTGAACCGTTTTTCCAATTCCCGCCGCGTCAGCACACTCACAATCGGCCGTCCGTGCGGGCAGGTTGGCTGCGTGCCGGTATCCAGCATTTGTTGTATCAGCGCCCGCACATCTTGCTCGCTTAAGGTATCCCCGCCCTTTACGGCGTGCTTGCAGGCCATTTGTGCGATATGCCCGCGAAGCGTTTCCTGCGTAATCTTCCCGCGTCGCAGGTGCGGATCGTCCAGCATGTCCGTCAAAAACTCACGCACTGGCACGTTCTGCCCCAGTATCAGGGGAATGGCGCGCACCGCCACGGTGTCCATACTGATGGCCTCCACGTCGAATCCGGCTTCGAAAAACGCTTCGCGCGTCTCTGCCAGCAACCCCACATCCCGCGCAGTCAGCCGCACCGTTTGCGGCGAAAGCAGCGGCTGGGACACGCGCTCGCCCTGATAGCGTGCCATAAACCGATCGTAGAGGATACGTTCGTGCGCCGCGTGCTGATCGACCAGCAGCAGTCGCTCCCCGGCTTCGAAAAGCAAATAGGTTCTAAACGCGGCGCCGATATAGCGAAGCTGCAACTGTGTCTCGGCGGGCTGCATGGCTTGTTGTTCACCCTGCGGCTGGGGTGCCGCATTCTCCGCATACTCGGAGGGCGTTTCCTGTGGAAGCAGGAAGGTCATTTCCGTACCAGTCATATCCTCCATAACCACGGGCATCTCCTGCGCAAGCGCAGATTCTTCCCAGGCATCGGCAGCGTATTCCATCTGCACAGGCTCGTTCTCTGCCGCCGCAAAGGCATTGTCGGTCAGCCACGCGCTTCCTTCAGACGCCAGCAGCGCTTCCGAGGCATCGTTCAAGATACCCTTAAATTCCATCAACGTCGGCGTTTTTGCCCCGTCCCGGGGCACGTCGGGCATAAGCGTTTCGTCCTCCATAGCGTCATCCGGGTCGAGCGTTACCAGCCGAATTGAATCCGTACCCGGCGCGGCAGGCCCGGGTTGCGCACCCATAAACCTGCTTTGGATCGTATCGGCTTTGAGCGCTTCGCGTACGATGGTTTCCACCGCGTCGGCCACATCGTCCGGGCGCTGAAAACGGACTTCCAGCTTATTGGGATGCACGTTCACATCCACCTGCCGGTACGGCAGGGTAAGCGCAAGTATGCCGATGGGATATCTCCCTACCATCACGTAGCCTTCGCAGCCTCTTTCCAGCGCACGGCTCATCGCTTCGTCGCGGAAATACCGACCGTTGACGAAAAAACTCTGCTGCAGGCGGTTGCCGCGTGCCAGTTCCCCCACGCCCACGAAACCCTCTGCGAACACGCCGTTATGCGCGCCTTTCACCCGGCGCATGGCCTGCAGCGCCTCCCGGCCGTAAACGCAGTAGATGGCGGATTCCAGCGTGCCGTCCCCGGCGCTGCGGTAGATGGTTTTACCTTGATTGACGAACCGGAAAGCCACTTCCGGACGGCTGAAAATCAGCCGCATAATGTAATCGGACACATACGCCGCTTCGGAAGTGGGTTTTTTAAGAAATTTCAGCCGCACCGGCGCGTTAAAAAATAGATCGCGCACCACAATAGTGGTGCCCACGGGGCTGGCAGCCTCGGTGACGCTTACGAATGCGCCTCCATCCACCCGCACCTTCACCCCGAACTCCGCGCCTGCCGTTCGGGTGGTACATTCGACCTTGCTTACGGATGCGATGCTGGCCAGCGCCTCGCCGCGAAAGCCTAACGTATGCACATCGAAGAGCTCTTCGGCGCTTTGGAGCTTGCTGGTGGCATGACGCGCGAAGGCCATGCGCACCTGCGCGGCGGGAATGCCGCGGCCGTTGTCGCTGACACGGATGGAGGTGATGCCGCCATCCTTCAACTCCACCGTTACGGCGGTCGCGCCCGCGTCGATGCTGTTTTCCACCAGTTCCTTCACTGCGGCGGCAGGGCGTTCCACCACCTCGCCCGCGGCGATCTGACCGATCACCTCGTCAGATAATATCTGTATCGGTCGCTCTGCCATGGTTTGCTCCTTTATACTATTTCAAACCATTAACGCATCGGTTTAGCGGGTATCTTGCGATATGGCTTTGTCGTGAAATCTCGATGTAGCCCCGCTACGCCTTCGCTTCCGCTCCGCGCCCTATCATAAAATCCCTCGAAAGACCTTCTGCATTCATCATTTGAAATAGTATTACAGTCTCCGGGCTTTCTCACGCAGCGTGAACAGGGCGTTCAGCGCGTCCATCGGGGTAATGGAGAGCACTTCCAGATTCTTGAGTTCCTCCA
>JAJFVI010000282.1 GCA_021371895.1 Eubacteriales bacterium
TGTACACCTGGATAAAATCCTGAATGTCATTAAAGAACTCACAGCGGTCGATAATCTCCTGCGTCGGGTTCATGGTGAGATTGTTGATGTATGCGTCACCCATCAGCTCGATAGCGCCGGTGTTGGGGGAAGAATACCAGATTTCCTCACAGTTCATCTGCGCGATATCGGGGCGGCACATAAAATCCATAAACTTTTCGGCGTTTGCCTTGTTTTTAGCAGCCTTGGGGATTACCATGCCGTCCACCCAGATATTGCTGCCCTCGTCGGGAACCACGTAGGCAAGGTCGGGATTCAGGTCGATGGCGTACTGTGCGTCCCCGCTCCATACCAGCGCGAGCGCCGCTTCTCCGGCGACCATTTTATCTTTGGTTTCGTCCACCTGGTACGCCTTTACGATACCGTCCTTCTTTTGCTTAATCAGCAATTGTTTGGCGGCGTTGAGTTCCAGCGGATCACGCGTGTTCATGGAATAACCCAGATACTTGAGCGTTATGCCCAGGCAATCGCGGATGGAATCCATCATAAACACGTTGTTTTGATACTTCTGGTCAAACAGAATACCCCAACTGGTTACGGGCTCATCCACCATGGTTTTATTATAGAGGATGCCCACGGTGCCCCACATGTAGGGAACGCTGTATTCTCCGGTAGGATCATAAGTAGGCTTCAAGAGGCCGGCTTCGATATACTGGAAGTTTGGAACGTTGGCAAAATCAATGGGCGTAATCAGATCCTCAGTGATCATCCGTTCGATCATGTAATCCGACGGAAACACCACATCGAAGGAGGAGGGGGAGTTACGGATCTTGACGATCATATCCTCGTTGGTGGTGAAGTTCATCATATTAACGGTGATCCCCGTTTCCACGGTGAACGCATCCAGCGCTTCCTGGCTGATATAATCCTCCCAGTTATACACATTCACCACTTCTTCGGCTAAGCCGGCCAGCGGCAGGCAGAGGGTCAGCAGAATCAGCAATAGACAAGTTAAGCTTTTACGCATGGTTAAACTCCCTCCAAAACATTTGCATTATGAGAAACGCATATCGCGTTTATCCCTGAAGTTGTGCGGTTTTGGCAGAACGGCGGTTGACGATGAGCAATAGCGACAACAGCGCCAGAAACATCAGCGCACTTAAGGCGTTGAGCGTCGGCTCGATGCCGATGCGCGCTTTGGAATAGATGAGTGTGGACAGGTTTTGCACCATGGGGCTGGTGGTGAAGTAACTGATGACAAAATCGTCCAGCGACAGGGTGAAAGCCAGCAGGCAGCCGGTGATCACGCCGGGGCTGATTTCCGGAAGGATGACGTGCCACAGCGCGTAACCCGGAGAGGCGCCAAGATCCAGCGCCGCCTCGTAGGTATACTTGTTCATCTGGCGCAGCTTGGGTAAAACTGATAAAATGACGTAGGGCGTGTTGAACGTGATGTGTGCAAGCAGCATAGTCACGTATCCCCGCTCAATTTTGGAGAAGGTAAACAGAATCATCAGCGATATGCCCGTTACGATGTCAGGCATCGTCATAGGCAGGTTGGTAAGGGTCATCATTGCGCTCTGCGGACGCTTGCGCATGGCGTGGATGCCGATGGCGGCAAGCGTGCCTAGCACCGTGGCGACAATCGCGGCGATTACGGCGACGGAAAGGGTTACGTAAAGCGCCCGCATAATGGCCTGATCGTGAAACAGTTCAGCATACCACCGAAAGGAGAATCCCTCCCATTTGGCGCGGCTCTTGCCGGCGTTAAAGCTCTGAAAGATCAGCACCACGATGGGCGTGTAGAGGAAAAGAAGCACCAAAGCCAAATAGAAACGTTTGCCGAAACGCTTCATACGATGCCGCCTCCTTCGCCTTCGGGGTCGGCCTTGCGCAGGATACTCAGGCTGATGAGGATCAGGATCATCATAATCAGGCTCAGTGCGCTGCCAAGGTTCCAATTGCCCTCGGTAAGGAAGCGGTTCTCAATCAGGTCGCCGAACATCATGGTGTTGCCGCCGCCCAGGATGCGGGGGATGAAGAAGGTGGTGACCGAAGGCATAAAGACCATTGTGATGCCGCTGATAACACCCGGAACGCTCAGCGGCGCCGTAACCCGCCAGAAGGTGTTCAGCTTGTTCGCGCCCAGATCCTGTGCCGCCTCCAGCAGCTTTACGTCCATCTTGGTCAGCGACGTGTAGATGGGAAATACCATGAAGGGCAGGAAGTTGTACACCATACCCAGCAGCACCGCGCCGTCGTTATACATCAACTGTACGCCATGAAAACCAAGCGCTTTAAGCAGTGTGTTAATCAGCCCCTGATCTTCCAGAAGCGTCATCCACGCCACCGTGCGCAAAAGAAAATTCATCCACATGGGGATTACGAAGAGCACCACCAGCGTGGGGCCGAGTTTCATTTCCCTGTCGGCCATAAAAAATGCCGCCGGATACGCAAGTGCAAGGCAGATTACGGTGCACAAAAGCGCCATCCACAGTGAGTAGACCAAGGTGCCGATGTTTACCGTGCCGCGCTGCACCAGCACCGCGTAATCCGGGCCCATCTGTTCGTAAATCTTATTGACGGTATAATTGCTGTCCCAGAAGTTCTTAAAGTTATCCAGTGTAAAGGCACCGCTTGAG
Organism: Eubacteriales bacterium; assembly: GCA_021371895.1. Taxonomy (GTDB): domain Bacteria; phylum Bacillota; class Clostridia; order Christensenellales; family Aristaeellaceae; genus CAXXOK01. Next base: position 2,622 of record JAJFVI010000282.1, read on the forward strand.
TCGGTGAAAGCGTAATAGCCGATCAGGATGCAGGGTAAAAGTGTAAACAGCGCCATCCACACCGTATAAGGGGATGCGAAAAAGGAGCGTTTGATACCCCCGACGCGACGCACTGAGATCACCCCGAACGCGACGAATCCTACGAAAAGAAGCCCAAACAGCCACAGCATCCAAGGCGGCACGCTGAGATTCTGAGTCATGCTTCTTCGTCGCCTCCTTCAGGTTCGGAAGGCATGGGTTTCATAATGTGAATGTTGTAGGGTACGATGTTGAGCCCTACCCGGGAACCCTGCGGCTGCATGATGGTTGAGTGTACCTTAAATACTGTTTCGCCCGCGTCGATCATCATTTCGTAATGCACACCCTTAAAGAGCACGCTTTGCACTATCCCGGCAATCTGGCCGATGTCCTCGCCGACGATCATAATGTCCTCGGGGCGCACGACCACATCCACGGGTTGATCCCGCCCGAAGCCCTCATCCACGCAGGGAAAATCGAAGCCGGAGAAGTGTACTAACTCGTCGTGTATCATTACGCCGCGCATGATGTTGCTCTCGCCGATGAAATCCGCCACGAAGGCGTTGGCGGGCTCGTCGTACACGCTTTTCGGATCGCCGATCTGCAATATACGGCCGTCGCGCATTACGACTACGGTATCACTCATGGTCAGCGCCTCTTCCTGATCGTGCGTCACATACAGGAAAGTGATGCCCAGTGCCTGCTGCATGCGCTTAAGCTCCAGCTGCATATCCTTGCGAAGCTTCAAATCCAGCGCGCCCAGCGGTTCGTCCAGCAGCAGTACCTGCGGTTCGTTAACCAGCGCGCGCGCGATGGCCACACGCTGCTGCTGACCGCCGGAAAGTTGGTCTACACTGCGTTTTCCAAACCCACTCAGGTTGACCAGATCCAGCATTTTTTCCACTTTGCGCTTAATCTCGTCTTTGGACACC
>JAJFVI010000286.1 GCA_021371895.1 Eubacteriales bacterium
GGTCAAGGACAACATCGAGTACGGAAAGCCCGGCGCATCGCGCGAGGAGATCGTGAAGGCAGCCATGCTCGCGGGCGCGCACGAGTTTATCTCGGCACTCGAGGATGGGTACGACACCTACGTGGGCGAGCGCGGCGTCAAGCTTTCGGGCGGGCAAAAGCAACGCATCTCCATCGCGCGCGTGTTTCTCAAAAACCCGCCCATCCTGATTTTGGACGAGGCCACCAGCGCGCTGGATAACGAAAGCGAGCGGCTGGTACAGCAATCGCTGGAGAAGCTCTCCGTCGGCCGTACCACGTTTACCATCGCCCACCGCCTGACCACCATCCAAAACGCCACCATCATCTGGGTGCTGACCGAGAACGGCGTGGAAGAACAGGGCACGCATAAGGAACTGCTCGCCAAAGGCGGCCTGTACGCACATCTATACGCCATGTATACGGAGGCTACCTGAATGGAATATTCGCTCATACTCCCCGATCAACTTAACGAGGTCTGCGCTCTTTACCGCGCCGCGATCGACGATATGCACGCCCGCGGTCTATACCAGTGGGAGTGGGGCCGCTACCCCAATGAAAGTATCCTCACGGAGGATGTCGCACTACACCGCCTCTATCGGCTGGACACAGAGGGGCGGCTGACCGCCGTTTTTGCCCTGTGCATTGGGCAGGGGCCGGAATACGAGGGCGTGCCCTGGCAATACGGCGTCCACCCCATATGCCTGCACCGCGTCGCCCTGCACCCCATCGCGACGGGCAAGGGCTACGCGCTCGATATTCTTGATTTTGTAAAGGCAGAGGGCTGCAGGCTTGGCTGCGATTGCCTGCGTGTGGATACCTACGGACAAAATACACGGGCGCTCCGGCTGTTTCGCGCGGCAACGGTACGGGAAGCGGGCACTTTCCGCTTTGATGGCTACACGGACGATTTTCATTGCTTCGAAGCGCCCCTGACGGACGATTGCCCCCTGCTGCCCGTGCGGATGCACCCCGCCTATCGCTTTGGCGAAATGACCCCGTGGGGCGGGGACGCGCTCAGGCGGTTGTACGGAAAGCCAATCCCCGACGAGCGCACGGGCGAAGCGCTGGAGATCAGCTGCATTCCCGGGCTGGAAAGCATCGACGACACAGGCGAAACCCTGCCTGCGTTGCTCGCCCGCTCCGGGGCGGCGCTGGCGGGTGAGAAATATACGAACCCCTTTCCGCTGCTGCTCAAGCTGCTCGCCGCGAATAGCGACCTGAGCGTACAGGTGCATCCGGATGACGCCTATGCCATGGCGCACGAGGGAAAGCTGGGCAAAACTGAAGCCTGGGTAATCCTGAACGCCGACAAAGGAGCGAAGCTCCGCTACGGCCTTCGGGAAGACGTAACACGGGAGTCGCTGGAGAAAGCGCTGCTTTCCGGCGAGGATGTGGAACCGCTGCTCAACACCGTACAGGTAACCGCCGGGGAGGTATTCTACATGCCCAGCGGTATGGTGCATGCAATCGGGGGCAGCGTTACCCTATACGAAATCCAGCAGTCCAGTGATGTGACCTACCGCCTCTGGGATTACAACCGCGTCGATGCAAAGGGCGAAACGCGCCCCCTGCACATCCGGCAATCGCTGGACGTGGTGCGTCCCGAACTTCACGGGCTGCATACCCGTCTGCCGGAGGAAACCGACGCTGGGGAGCATATGATGCTGGCCGTGCCTGCCTTTACGCTGTCCTGCCTGTGCGTAAAGGGCGAGTGGGCGGTTTCACAGACGCCGGATCGTTTTCGCATGCTCACCGCGCTTGCTCCGTTTACCCTACGCTGGGAAGGCGGAAAGCTTGCGCTCCAAGCGGGCGAAAGCGCGCTGCTCCCCGCACGCTGCCCGTCGCTGATCGTGGAAGGTGAGGGCAGAGCGCTGATCGCCAGCCCGGCATAAACACGCATAAACCAACATATATAACGCCCCGCGCACCGAACGATGCGCGGGGCGCTTCAGTTAAGTGAAGTAGCATGCCGGTTATCAGTCGTTTCTAATCTTTTTAATACTGCCTCTATTGATACCGCTCCAAACTAGATATGATCTATACCACATCGCAAAAATTAAAGCCCCTGCGAATCCTCCCGTGAGCTTTTGGCCTGATCGCATATAATGTACACAGAAAGGGAACGGGTAGGGAGTATGATAGATTAACTCCGAAAGAAGGGGTAAAGGATGGGAAATGTCAATTATACGGTGCCATGCCACCGCCTGAACTCCAGCTATTCTTCTACTCGAGTGTCCAACTTGCAATTGCAATTTGCGATATTTTAAAAGTAACCTCCAATGCCTACACCTTTCCCC
>JAJFVI010000320.1 GCA_021371895.1 Eubacteriales bacterium
CCTATCCCCTGCCGGAAGCGCAGATGGATCGTTTCTTCCTGCGCATATCCATGGGCTACCCCACCATGGAAGAAGAGTTGGCCGTGTTGGATCGTTTCAGCGGCACGGTGAAACCGCAGGAGACTTTACAGCCCGTGTGCAGCGCAAGCGACGTGGTGGAAATGCAGAACATGGTCGGAACCGTTTATTGCAGCAAGGAAGTCCGCCACTATATCGCCAATATCGCCGCCATGACCCGTACGCATCCTTCCCTGCAACTGGGCGCGTCCACGCGCGGCGCTATCGCGCTCATCCGCGGTGCGCAGGCTTGCGCGCTGCTGAGTGAACGCGATTATATCCTGCCGGAAGACGTGCAGCGCATGGCGCTGCCGGTGCTTACGCACCGCGTTTTCCCCAGCCCCGAAGCCAAAATGAAGAGCATCACCGCCGAACGAATTTTGGTGGCGGTCATGGAGAACGTGCCCGTGCCCATCCGCCTTTCCTGATGCTCAGGCTTCGCGGGCGGAGCGTTCGACCCTTGTGCCAAAGGACGATGCCATGAAATCTACGCTTGTCAGTCTGGGTGTGAGCTTCGCTTTTCTGTTGCTTTGCGCCCTTTCCATGGGTAACCGGATGTACCTGCTGCTGGCGCTGCTGATCGCCATCGCGTGGGGGCTTGCCTACATCAGCGTCCGCGCGGCGGAAAAGACCGTGAAGGTGTCCCACGGGCTGAACAACACCCGGGTCAACCGCGGTGACAACGTAGCCATGGAGGTCTCCGTGAGCCACAGGAGCCTCCTGCCCATCGCCCCCGTAAGCCTGAAAATGCGCGCAACCAGCAATACCCCTGCGGCTATCATCCACTTGACCGAGCTGGGCCGCCGCCGGCAGAAGGTCGCCTATCGTTTTGCGGCCAAGCATGTGGGTGCAATGTCTCCGGGCGTGGAAAGCTTTACCGTCAGCGACGTATTCGGCTTTTTTAAAAAAGAGCATAAGCCGGAAAACGCGGGAAACGAGCTGCTCGTTCTGCCCGTGCCTTTCGATGTGGAACCTCTCACCTTCGCCGCAGGCGATATGGGCGTGGAGACCATGAAACGCGCCATGGAGGATCCCTCCAGCCCCAGCGATATCAGGGCGTACCAACCCGGCGACCCCCTAAAGCGCATCCACTGGAAAATGAGCGCCCGCAAACGGGAAATCATGATACGGCAATTCGATGAGCCCGCCTTGCCCGACGCGCTGGTGCTGATGGATACCTCCCCGCCCGTCCTGCCGACGGGGATGGATCCCGCCAAGCTCAGCTACCTGCAGGACGCAGTGCTGGAAACGGCGGCCTCGGTGGTCAGCTGCCAGATCAGCCACGAAAACCCCGTGCGCCTGCCGCTGGTGGGCGACCGGCCCATGGAATACCACGGCAGCATGGGCCTTCCGATCCTTTTGGAGGAACTGGCGCGCTGTACGTTCAACGAAACAGAGCAGTTTGAGCGCGTCATCCTCATGCAGATGAACGACCTGCGCAAAACCGGCGCAGTCGTGCTGATCACCACGCGCCCGACCAGCGTGCTGGTGGATCTCATCGGTCGCATGAAGCGCATGGGGCCCAACGTGCGCCTTTATCTGGTCACATTCCAGCCCAAGGACCCGGATTTGCTGGGGTTTGTGGGCCGACTGCAGCAGAAGGGCGTAGAGGTGAATTTCGTTTCTCCCCAGGGCTGAAACAGGTTCTTCTTTGAAATCCAGTCATCAGGCCGCGAAGGGAAGGGGGCAGAACGTTGCGCAAACCGGTTTTTTTGCAAAGGGAATCGCTGACCCGCCTGGGCGTGGCGTTTTTGCTGACCAGCGGCATTGCGCTGCCCCTGCTGCTCGCCTTCGAGTTGGAGCGCTACGTGCTTAGCTCGCTGTTCATTGCGCTGGGGCTGCTCCTTTTCTTAACGGTATTGACGACCTCCCGAAAAACGTTCGTTATCCTGTGGGTGCTGCTGGGCGCCGCCGCCGCCATACAGTTCTTTTTACCCAACACGGGGCTGTTTGGGGATTGGCTGGAGGCTTTCAAGGCAATGGCGCTCTATTTTTCCGGCTATACGGTCGCGCTTCCGCTGTTCGGTGCTCAGGTCGCAAGCTTTATGGTCGTGATGATAACGACGCTGAGTTTCATTTTCGCCAAGCGCGGCGTGGGGTTCCTGCCTGCGGCGCTGATCGTGGTGGTGGCGCTGTTCGGTCTTTGGAGCCTGGGCAAGGGAAGCCTGTTCTGGTACGTCGCGCCCGCGCTGGTTGCCCTTTTATTGCAGATGTCGCAGGAAGCGCACGAGAAGATCAACATCCTGCACGTTATCCCCATGGCGCTGGCGGCGGTGCTTCTGGCTTTTTTGCTCACCCCTGCCAGCCGGGTGACCGTGCTGCCACTGGAGAGCGCCGCCACGAAGCTGAAGCAGACCATCTCCGATTATCTGTTTTTCACCGAACCACGCGACGTATTCACGCTGGGCAGCTACGGCTATTATCCCATCGGGAACAACCAGCTCGGCGGCGCGGCGGAACCCAGCGAATTCCCCGTGATGACGGTGAAAACCGACCGCAAGACCCTGCTGCGCGCTGTGGCGAAGGATTATTACGACGGGCGTTCCTTTAGCGATACGTCCAACGCCAAACGATACCTCTACATCAATCCCCGCTGGCAAGCCCAGCGCCGCAAGGCGTTTTTGGAGCTGCTGCCCGGCGAGGCCATCCGTAAGATCTCTACGTTGATGGACGCCAAGGCCGTTTCCGTACAAATGCAAAACGCCGCCGCCTCCACGGTGTTTACGCCGCTGTTCCTGCGTTCGCTCAACACGACCAACGATATGGTTCCCTATTTTAACGAGTCCAGTGAGCTCTTCATCACCCGGGATCTGGTATCCGGGGATCGGTATACCGTTTACACGCCGATCTTTGAAGGCGGCGACGCCGGGCTGGAGGCGCTGGTGAACGCTCCGCAGAAGGACGACGCGTATTATCAGGATTTTTACGATCAGTACACCCAACTCCCCGGCCACATGGAGCAGAAGGTGTTCGACGACGTGCAAAATATCGTACAGAACGAAAGCACGGCGTACGGCAAGGCAATGGCGATCATGCGGCACCTGCAAAAGTATTACCGCTATACCCTGACCCCCGCGGAACCGCCGCAAAATTTGGATTTCGTAACCTATTTCCTCTACGTGGGCAAGGAGGGCTACTGCACCTATTACGCTTCCGCGATGACGGTGATGTGCCGCATGGCGGGCCTCCCCGCACGCTATGTGGAAGGGTTTTTAGCGCAGCCCGCCGCCGACGGTCTGGCCTACGTCACCGGAAAGGAAGCCCATGCCTGGACAGAAGTCTATTTTGAGGGCTTCGGTTGGGTACCTTTCGATCCGACGCCGCCGCAAACCAGCAGTACCGATACCCCGGAGCAGAACCAGAACCAAAATCAACCGGAAGTGACTCCGACGCCATCGCCCACGCCCACCCCGCCAGGCGAACAGGACGCGCCCACGCCCACGCCTAATCCGGGACAATCACCGGAACCCTCCACACCCAAGCCATCCGACCCGCCCCAAGACCAGACGGATAATAACCCGGACACTAATCCCGACGACAAGAATCCCAACCCGTTCCCGTGGCTGTGGCTATTGGCCGCGGCTGCCCTCGCCGCGCTGGGAACGCGTATCGCGCTGCGCACGCCCGAACGGGTTGCCAAACGGCAGACAAGCGAGCGGGATCGGATCTTCATATACGCGGCGGCGGTGCGACAGTTGCTGATCTTTGCCAAACGCGCACCTAAAAACGGAGAGACGCCGCTGGCCTTTGCGCACCGTATCGATGGTGTACACGCGTTCCCCACGCCGATCATGCCGCTATGGCGCCTCCTGGTGCTAAGCCATTACAGCCATCTTGAACTGGAACCCGAACAGACCCGCAGCGCCCGCGAGGTTTTCCACAAGGGCTATCAGGGTTCCTCTGTGTTCCGCCGCGTACGGTTCCTGTTCGCCGCGGCCTTTAACTCGCGTTTCTATCACGTGCTGGAGACACCCACCCTGCACGATCGGCCGCCCCAAAAGCTCGCCTTCCGGCCGCCCAAGGCTTCCGTCCAGGCAGCAAAGCAAGCTCACACCACCCTCCGCCGTCCGCCGGAAAAACAGGCGACGCACACGCCGGCACAAAGCGCAATGCCTGACAGGGACGCCGCGCCTGCCAAGGACGTCGCGCCTGCCAAGGACGCCGCGCCCTCCGGGCCAAACGTCGCTCCGACGCCGGGGCGCAAGCGCCGCGCCCCGTAACGCGCCGGTATTGACTGCCCACCACGGCAGGCACACCCGCCCGCTACGGGGGTACGGCTGACACCAATCCTTTTATTCTTGGGAAAGGACATCCTTCATGCGTTATCGGTACGAGACTCATCTTCACACTTGTCAGGCCAGCGCCTGCGGCGTCGCCCGCGGGCGCGATTATATTCCTTTTTATCAGGATCTTGGGTATCAGGGGCTGTTTGTGACCGATCATTTCTTCGGCGGCAATACGGCAGTCAACCCTTCCCTGCCCTGGCGCGAACAGGTGAATCGCTTCTGCTCCGGGTACGAGGAGGCAAAGGAGGAGGGCGACAAGCGCTGCTTTCAGGTTTTTTTCGGGTGGGAGCAGTGTTACGCCGGAGACGAGTATCTGGTCTACGGGCTGGATAAAGCCTGGCTGTATGAGCATCCGGAGGTTAAGAACTGGTCGCGCGCCGAACAGTACCGGGAAGTGCGGCGTTTCGGCGGGTGCGTAGTGCAGGCACACCCTTTCCGCAACCGTGCGTATCTGCGCCACATCATCCTCAACACCGCCTGCGTGGATGGCGTGGAGGTCTATAACGTCGCCAATTCCCTGGCCGAAAACGCGCAAGCCTTCCGCTATGCCGAAAATCTTGGCCTGCCTATGCTGGCCGGAAGCGATATCCACAGCCTGCAGTGGCCGGAGCTTTCCGGCGTCGCGCTGCCCACTCCCCTTGCCGACGAAAGAGATTTTGCCGCCCGCGTGCGTTCCGGCGCGCCCATAGAGCTGATCGCGCCAATTGCGGCGCTGCGCTCTGCGCTCCTTAATCCCGCGGGGCTGCCGGTGGTCGTGCTTGGCGAAGACGCACAACCCATGGATACGCCGTATACCGAGCTTTTACGCTGAGGCGGTCATCCCTGCCATGCGCAAGACGCCTAGGAACTTAATGAAAAACATCCGACGCCCGGCCCGCGGTTTTTCCCACGGGTCGGGCGTCATATGGAGTTGGGCTTTGCTTCCGGTCAGCCTTGGATAGCAGGCAGGGAAGGGGACGCTCAGCCTTTACCCGGAATACCCACCGCAACGCGGTAAAACAGCCGCACCAATAGCTCCGCAATCGCGCGGCTCCCCGGCTTCATATCGTTGTCCAGCCATGCCTGTACCGCGCCAACGAAGCCGGTAAGCGTGAAGGCGTAGACGTACTCCATATCCTCCCGACTGAACGCGTCGCCGCTGGCGAGCTGGGAAAAATACGGGTCATACACAAGCGTCATAATGCGCTTTTGGAAATTCAGGTTTCGTTTATCGTTGAGCAGGAGTTTACAGAGCGGCGCATTCTCCCGGAGGTAGTCAAAAATATTAGATACCATCCCCACGGTGGTGCTCCACTCCGAGTCGCTGCGGGGATAACCGTCCTGCTCGTGCCCGCTCAGGTAGGAGCGGATGTTGTCAAACAGCTCGTTTTCGATTTTCGACAGC
>JAJFVI010000296.1 GCA_021371895.1 Eubacteriales bacterium
TGCATGTTCCCGCCGCCTCCGCCGCCTCCGCCGTAACCGCCAAAGCCACCGAATTGATTCCTGGCCATATCGTTATTCCCCCTGTTACTCTTTCACGCAGATCAGCTTGAGATCCGCGGATACGCCCGTCGCCCGTATCACAGGCACGTCTTTCTCCTGCGAAAGCTCCACGCCCTGCGTAGATACGCCGCCGCTAATGCTACGCATGGCTGCGTTGATTTTGGACGCCGTGGACCAGACGGTAATGTCGCCGGAAACGGAGCGCAGTTCCATCTGCTCAAATTCAGCCTTTTGACGAATCTTTTGCTCGCCGTTGACGGTGGTGCACTTGTAGCTTTTCGCAATCACGTCATCCAGCGTCACATTGCCGCTTACGCTGCGTGCGGTGAGTTTTTCGCAGGTTAAGCTGTCGGCACGGATGTCGCCGCTGATGGATTTGAGCGAAATTTCTCCCGCTGTGATAAGGGACGCATGCACATCCCCGGTAACGGTGTCCATCACTACGCGGCTGCCACCCAGCCCACGCGCGTTGAGCAGCCCGCTGATGGTGTTGATGTGTATTGTTTTGGCCCAGCTTTTCGGCACGCGAACGCAGACCTGCATCCAGCGGCTCTCCATGATTTTGAGCGACAACCCGTACTGGGGCTGTTCCACCACCAGCACGTTATCCTCCACTTCGATACGCAGATCGTGTACGGAGGTTTCATCCCCCGCCGCAAGCACCTGCACGTGATCGATGTCGTCGGCGAAAATCTCCACCTGTGCCCAGGCCTGACGAACGGCCAGATCGTTCAATGAGCTAGCCGCAAAACTTTCATTACGTTCCAAAACGATGCGCCGCCTTTCTCCAAGTATATTTCCATGCCCTATGATACCTTTTTTTTCCGTAAAATGCAATTCCATTTTCCCGTTACGGGTTATAAGCTACAAGGTTTTGGAGCGCTGCGGTATCCCTTGCCCTGCCGCAAGCGGCCGTGCAGCCCACTCGGCCGCCTTCCCTGTGCTGGTTCAGCGCACCGGAACGGGCTTGCACCGCCATGCCGCGGGTGCCGCGTGGCGCTCATGGCTGTCTTTTTCCGTCCCGAACGAGGAAAGCGCCCTCCGTTTGCCGAATGATAATGAACGTTGCGTTTTGAGTACCACCGGAAAGAATGCCGTGGGGCTTCTGTCCGCAGGGAAGGGGTTGGGCCGATGGATGCGCCTTGCACGCCTACGGTAATCGTGGCGGGGCATATCTGCCTGGACATCACGCCGGATCTGAGCGCTCAGGAACCGGGGACGCTGCAAACGCTGCTCAGGCCGGGCAGGCTGGTAGGCGTGGGCGCTGCCGACGTACACCCCGGCGGCTGCGTAGCCAACACGGGCCTCGCGCTGCAAAGGCTGGGGGTACGTTCGCGGCTGATCGCGAGGGTCGGGCATGACGCGTTGGGCCGCCTCGTTGAGGAACTGGTTCGCGCTTCCGGCGCGGAATGCGCTTTGCATGTTGACCCCCAGGCCGCCACATCCTACAGCGTGGTCGTCGCCCCGCCCGGAGTAGACCGCGTTTTTCTGCACCACGCGGGCGCAAATGGGCGCTTCTGTGCTGAAGATGTGCCGGATACGCTGTTGCTTGGCGCGAAACTGCTGCATTTCGGCTATCCGCCGCTGATGCCGGAACTCTACCGAAATAACGGCGAGGCGCTGCGCAGCCTTTTTGCCCGTGCCAGAACGCTTGGGCTGAGCACATCGCTGGATATGACCGCCATCGACCCGCAATCCGAGGCCGCACAGGTGGATTGGACGGCTTTCCTCACTTCGGTACTGCCGCAGGTGGACTTTTTCCTGCCCAGCGCCGAGGAACTGTGCTTTATGCTGGATCGGCCCCGCCATGAAGCATGGATACGGCAGGCGGAGGGCAGCGATATCGCCTCTGCGCTTGCCATCCCCAAAGACGTAGCGCCGCTGATGGACAGGCTGATGGCGATGGGTGCCAGGGTGGTTGTCATCAAGTGCGGTGCGCGCGGTATGTACTACCACACGGCAGACCAAGCCGCTCTGCGCGACATACGTTTTCCGCTGGACATCGCCGCGTGGGCGAACCGCGGCGGCATCCAGCCGGCATTTCGCCCCCGCAAGCTCCTGAGCGCTTCAGGCGCCGGGGACGTGAGCATCGCGGCGTTTTTGGCTTCAGTGCTCACGGGCTGCCCGCCAGAAACCTGCGTGCGCCGCGCGGCGGCGGCCGGCGCCTGCTGCGTGGAAGCCTTCGACGTATTGGGCGGGCTTGTGCCCTTCCCAGCGCTGGACAGGCGCATCGCCGAAGGCTGGGAAACCTGTTGAAGAATCATTTGTATCCTTTTTCGTCCGTAATTTTAAGGAGGTCAATGTATGCTGGCTACACTTAACGATGTCTTGCTCCCGGCCCGCAGAAACGGTTATGCAGTGGGATTGTTTAATACCGTCAATCTGGAAATGGCGCGCGGTGTGTTGGCTGCGGCGGAAAAGTTGCATTCGCCCGTCATCATCGGCACAGCCGAAGTGCTGCTGCCTTACGCTCCCCTGCGGGAGTTAGCCGACCTGCTTGTCCCCATGGCGCGGCGCGCTACGGTGCCTGTGGTAGTGCATTACGACCATGGCCTGACGTTTGCAAACTGTATGCTGGCGCTTAAATACGGTTTTACCTCCATCATGTACGACCGTTCCACCAGCCCGTACGAGGATAATCTGCGTGATGTACGGGAGTTGGCCGCCATCGCCCACGCCTTTGGGGCGACGGTAGAGGCGGAACTGGGGCATGTGTGCAACACCGAAGGTTCCGACGAGCAGGAAGTCGGTTCCCCCTCCGATTATTACACCGATCCCACGCAAGCCCGTGACTTCGCCGAGCGTACGAAAATCGACGCCCTCGCAATCGCCGTGGGTACGGCGCACGGGGCGTACAAGCTGCCGCCGAAGCTGGATTTCGAACGCATTGAAACCATTGCGTCACTCATTTCCACGCCGCTGGTGCTGCACGGTGGCAGTGGGCTGAGCGACGAGGATTTCCGCCACGCCATACGCAGCGGCATCAGCAAGGTGAATATTTTTACCGATCTCAACGCCGCGGGCGCGGCCGCCACACAGCGGGTGCTTAACGAGGGCAAACATGCGCTGACCGACATGATACCCTATCAGGTGGCGGCTATGCAGGCGGCCACAGAAACAAAAATGCGTCTCTTCGGCTCCGTGGATAAAGCCTAAATCAAAACTCCGCAGGCTTTACAACCTGCTAAAAAGAGGTGTTTGTATGCCCATCGTATCGGTTCGGCACGTGGCGGGTTACGACGACGACGCGCTGTATCAGGCCATCTGCGCTCATTTTGAAGCATTGGAAATCGAAAAGGAATTGTCGCCGGATACCCGCGTACTGCTTAAGCCCAACATACTGGCGGGACGTGCGCCCGACCTGGCGGTTACCACCCACCCCGCTGTACTGCGCGCGCTGGGCAGGCGGCTGAAAGAGCTGGGCGTGAAGCGCATCGTATTGGCGGACAGCCCCGGCGGCCCTTACACCTCCGCGGGGATGCGCAAGGCTTACGCTACATGCGGATACACCTCTCTGGCTGATCTGATGGAGCTCAACGAGGATGTATCGTCCGCCGCGCGCGGGGCATTCAACATTATCCGCCCGGTGCTGGACGCGGATTTCATCATCAATTGTCCAAAGCTGAAAACCCACGGCTTGACCGTAATGACCGCCGGGGTGAAAAACATGTTTGGCTGTATTCCCGGAGTACAGAAAACCGAACAGCATTTTCTGAAGCCCACCGTGGAAACCTTTTCGGAAATGCTGGTATCTCTGGCCGAAACCGTGACGCCCGCGCTGACGGTGCTGGACGCCGTGGATTGCATGGAAGGCAACGGCCCGGGCGGCGGCAAGGTGCGCACGCTGGATTATACGCTGGCTTCACGCTCCGTGTACGCGCTGGACGAGGCCGCCGCCACGCTGATGGCGCTGCATCCGGGGATGGCGCCGGTCATCCGCCGCGCACGCCACCGTGGCCTTTGCGACCCCAATACCGTTACGCTCGTGGGTGATCCGCTGCTCCCGGCGAACCCGCCTTTCCTCTTGCCGGACTCGATTCTGCGCAAGGAGAATCTTTTCACTGCCAACGGTATCTTTCACCGCCTTTTCGGCCGCAAGCGCACCTATCCCCACATGATTGCGGAGAAATGCATCGGCTGCGGGCGCTGCGCCGAATCCTGCCCTATGCATGTAATTGACATCACCGCCGGCAAAGCCGTCATCAGCCGCGAGGGCTGCATTTCCTGCTTCTGCTGCCAGGAGATGTGCCCGGCGGAGGCGATTGACGCGACGGGGAAAAAGACGAAGAAAAGTGTCGGGTAAAGCCCTCCTTTGTGAAGGGGGTTGCAATCCTCAACGTCGGGCAAAGCCTCCTTTGTAAAGGGGATTGACATCCTCCGAGTTCTTAATCGTCACCGGCTTCAGATCGCTTTCGCCTTGGGCGAAGCGTCCGCCGGACGCACGCTTCCCTTCGTCGCCTCCCAACCTCCCCCAGAGAAAGAACGAAGGGAACGTAAAAACTTTCGATTTTCCATGAAAGCATAAATAAAACGAAAGCTGAAAAGCGTAAGCAACCACAAGAGCGGCGCTCAGATGAACGCCGCCCCCGCTTGGTTAAGTGTTTGTGCCGTCCGGCAGAATCACCGTGTACGTCGGCTCATCCGGTATTTCGATCATATCCCGGCTCCTGATATAATCCAGTATCAGCTCGCTGACCTCCGTCTGGATTTCCCGCAGGCGTTTGCAATCCGCGTAAAAATCGAAATCCCCCGCGCCGGTGGCGCGGTAGTTGCTCATAGCGAGAGAAAAGCGGTCGTCGTCCTTAACAGGGCAGCCCTGATAAGTAAGGCGGCTCACGCGGCTTCCCACGGGCATTCGCAGATCGAAGGTATACTGGACGCCCGCAAAAAAATCGAAATTATGGTGGGCCACCTTGGGCCGCAAAAACGGCTCGGAGATCGTCACCTGCCCGTCCGGGCGCACAGCGAAGTAAGTTGCGCATTGTTCCAGCGCCGCACGCAGCACCCGACCCGTAACCTCCAGCACGACCAGCGTGTTGGAGAAAACGTAGCTGGCAACCACATCCCGTACGGTCACGGAACTGTCAAAGCCCCGCACGTCGTTACCCAGCGCCGTGCAGGAGAGCTGCGCCCCGCTTGCGGAAAGCTGCGCCTGGTTCATCAGATCCGCGATGCCCGAACCCGAAAGTGCCATAACCAGCCTGTCCCCCGGCCACACGGGACGTGACAGACGGCCTACGGGCCGATCCAACCATACATTCAGCTCTGTAAACAGCTTTTGTTCCCAGGGTTGCAGCGTTACCTCCGCCTGTGGCGAAAGCAACTCCGAAAAAAAGCGGCCGTCCTCGTCCATCGTCAGCCGGATGTACCCCGTCGCGGCGGCGGGAGGCTGCACGATGTGTGTACCGGCGCAGGTGCGGTTCGCCAGCGCGATGTGCTGGTGCCCGGTTAGCAGCACATCGAAGGGCAGCGCCTCGCATAGCCGGCAGGCGATGTTTTCGTTTGTGCGGCTGAGCGGTTTGCCGGTGTCGATGTCCTTTTCCAGCCCCCCGTGATAAATGCCTACCAGCACGTCCGTTTTGCCCTTGAGCGCTTCCACAGCTTCGACTGCGGCGGCAAAGGGGTCGCCCACCACAAGATTCGTCAGATTTTCGGGTTTCTCCCACAGGTTGATCCAATCGGTCACGATGCCCACCAGCCCTACGCGCAGGCCGTTTGCCAGCGTATGCACCGTATAGCCGGCAATCGGCATTTGCCCTCGCCGGTCACGCACGTTGGCGCACAGGCAGCGGGCCCGGCTCTCCCGCAGGTACGCAAGCATCGTTTCGTACCCATAGTTGAAATCGTGGTTGCCCAACGTAAGGTAGTCGTAGCCCAGATCGTTCATCACGGCGGCCATGGGCATGGGCAGCCCCTGTGCGTGGCAGTAATAGGCCAGCGGCGAACCCTGCAGGGTATCGCCGCCGTCGATGAC
>JAJFVI010000011.1 GCA_021371895.1 Eubacteriales bacterium
GTGTGCTCTTCCGATCTCCTGCTGGTCGCCCACTGTGTAGGTGGGGAGCTTTGTTGCGGCATAATTGGCACCCCACGCTTCGGCGGCGGCATTGGCATTCCATACGCCGTTGATGCCCGCGATAACGGAACCGTCCTTGACGCTGGTCACAAATTCGCCGTCACCCTGATTGATGAAGCCCGGATTCTTAGCGATAGCCAGCATGGCCTCGGCCACCTGTACGCCGGTGATGGTGGTATCGGTTGCGTTCCAGTTGCTGTAGTTGTTCACGCCGTCGGGCAGCAATTTCGTCTCCAGCCCGGCGCCCGCGAAGAAGGAGTACATGTACCATGCGCCGCTCATCTCCATGGAGACGCGCTTTCCGGCGGCGGCGGCGGCTGTCATCATCGCGTCAAGCGACAGCACATCTTCGCTGGTAAAGTACGCCTTGTCATAGAACATGAAGTAGCCGTTATCAGCCGTGGCAGGATAAGCGTAAAGCGTTCCATCCAACGAAGCTGCACCGACCGAGCCGACGCTGTTGCGAGCGATGATATCCTCAGTGTTGACCGATACCGGCTGCAGCGCGCCTGCCAGCACGAGTTCGCCTAGTTGGTCGTCGGCAAAGGTATACACGTCGGCTGCGGCGGTGATGTCGGTCAGCACCGTGGCCTTAGCGGTGGATTCCGACTGGATGCCGACTTTAATATCAAACGTAGTTCCGGGATTGGCTGCCTCGAAGTTAGTGATCACACCGTTGATCCATGCCTGATCGGCATCGTCGCCTACCCACACCAGCAACGAGACGGAATCGGCTGCCATAGCCATCGAGGTTACGCCAAACAGCATGCAAACAACCAGAAGCAATGTGAGAAATCTCTTCATAGTGACGCCTCCATTATTTAGATATGTTGCTAGTTTTCGGTCTTTGAGCAAAATCTTTCTTCTAATCAAACTATAACATTCATCCGCAACCCTGTCAATCATCCCGGAATAAAATCTGATAAAAAATGTAAACAAAGGTCCATTATAGTCATCGGTTTACGATCCGATGTTATTTACCTATGATATAATAGTATTAAGCCATGATTCTTTTAATTGAATAAGGAGGTATCGACATGCCCAGACTGTTCCATGCGTGTTTGATTCTTGTTTTAAGCATGATGCTTGTTTTTAGCATATCGTTTCCGGCAATTGCGGAAGGGGTTTTCGTTACGCCTGCGGATGGACTTACGCAGGATTTTCTTTTTTCCGCTGATATTTCCAGCGTTCTTTCACTGGAAAACAGCGGCGTGGTGTGCTACGACGGGGAAGGCAATGCAGCCGATTTGTTCGCATTATTACGGGATGCGGGTTTTAAAGCCATACGCGTACGCCTGTGGGTGGATCCCTATGATGAGGAAGGTAATTCTTACGGCGGGGGTGTTTGCGACCTGGCTACGGCTTGTGAGATCGGCCGCCGGGCTGCGGAAAACGGTCTGAAGCTGATCGTGGATTTCCATTACAGCGATTTCTGGGCCGATCCGAAAAAGCAGATGAGCCCCAAGGCTTGGGACGGCCTGACCGTTGAAGAAAAAGCCGATGCGCTCTATGCCTATACCTGCGACAGCCTCCGCGCTATCCTGTCCGCCGGCGCGGATATCGTGATGGTGCAGGTGGGCAACGAAACCGACAACGCCATGGCCGGCGAAACGAACTGGAACGATATGGCGAAGCTGATGAAAGCTGGGAGCCGCGCCGTGCGCGACACCGCGCCGGGCGCACTGGTCGCCCTGCACTTCTCCAAGCCGGATACCCGCTATGCGCGGCTGCTTTGGGCCCGCAGTGTGGATTACGACGTGTATTGCGTAAGTTATTACCCCTTCTGGCACGGGACGCTTACGAATCTGGAAACAGTCCTCCAAACCATAGCGGAGGAATATGGCAAACAAACCTTTATCGCGGAGACGTCTTACATCTATACCGAAGATGACGGCGACGGACAGACAAACTCCGTACCCGCCGCGGGCGCGGTGCTGGACTATGCCCCAACCGTACAGGGGCAGGCCAATGCGCTGCGGGCGATTACGCAAGCCGCGGTGAACGGCGGCGCGCTGGGCTTGTGCTATTGGGAACCGGCATGGCTGCCGGTACCCGGTGAAACGCTTGCGGAGCAGTCCGCCCTGTGGGAGCAATACGGCTCGGGCTGGGCATCATCCTATGCCGCAAGCTATGATCCTGAGGATGCGGGGCTCTATTATGGCGGAACATCCTGGGATAATCAGGCGTTGTTCGATTTTAAGGGCTATCCGTTACCTACGCTGTTTTTCCCCCTGTACTGTTCCACCGGCTCCACGGCGGAGCGAGCGGTGGACAGCTATGCCACCGCAACAGCGGTTGCGTTTGCGGGTAACCCGCTCCGCCTGCCGGAAACCGTGGACGCAGTTTTCAACGACGGCTCCACCGAAGCGGTTCTTGTAATCTGGGACGAAGCACAAGCCGCTCAGGCGCAAGCTGGCGGCGTTGGCGTCTATCCGATTGACGGCATCGCAAACGGTGCGCCCGTCACCTGCACGCTGACCGTTACCGCGGACAATTATCTGCAAAACCCCGGCTTTGAGGATGCCGGCATGAGCATGTGGGAGGTGGAAAACATCGGCGGTAAAACAGCCGAGGTCTACCGCGCCGAAAGCGTCAACGACATCAAAAGCGGAAAAGCGCTGTTCCACTTCTACGACCCTGAAGCTGTTGAATTCCGCATTGAACAGAGCGTCACGGGGCTTGTACCCGGCAACTATGATTTTAGCCTCTACCTCCAAGGCGGGGACGCAAAAGAGCAGGATATGTATATTTATGTAATCATTGACGGCGAAACCTATGCCACCGCTCCGATGTCCGTCACCAAATGGCAGGAGTGGCAGCATCCGACCATAGCAAACATCTCCGTTTTAAACGGCGAGATCATCGTCGGAGCCTATGTGAAAGCGTCGGGTTCCGGGCCATGGGGCAAGCTGGACGACTGGATGTTATGCAAATCACGCTGAATACCCGATAAAACTCCATATGTTGTTTACGAATGTGGTGGCGCGCCCTATGCTTCGGCAAAGGCGAGGTCTGGCAGCGCGGAAACATCCGATTTTGTTCTGCACGGCTTCGTTGTGGTGCGCGACGTGGCACCAAAGCTCCGGTAAAAGCGCGAACCCTCTGCGCCACGGCGTCCGTGTCGCAGACGGGAATACTGGCGACGACGATCCGGCTGCCTGCACGTCCAGCACGTTGCAGATGGTCGCTAGCACACCGATGAAGCAAGATAAGGATGAACTGGTTCTTAGCGTTGGCATTGAATCAGCGCATGCCTTGGCGTCTTCAAAGGGATGTTGTGTTCATGCT
>JAJFVI010000020.1 GCA_021371895.1 Eubacteriales bacterium
CGGACCAGCACGATGCCTATCCAGCTGCGGCGTGGATGCGCAGCGCGGCAGGTTTCGTCGCGGGCGAGAAGCTGAAAGTCGTGCGCTTTGCGGACAATATGCGTGAGGTGGCTGTAACCGAGGGTGACAAGGTGGAGGCGCAGATTAAACTTGGCTGGCAGGTGAACACCTGGCCGGTAGGCACGCTGGTGGAGTATATGAACGCTGTGACGGAGGGCCAGATCGACGCGCAGATGGCCGTGTACCGCGCCGCATATACCATGCCGGCCGGTGATCAGGACGCCGTGCGTTATCAGGCGCGCGAAGAGATCGCCATGAAAAAAATGCTGGACGAACAAGGCTGCAAGGCCTTCTCTAACACTTTTCAGGACCTGTACGGCATGAAGCAGCTGCCCGGCCTGGCCTCGCAGCACCTGATGGCGCAGGGCTACGGCTACGGCGGCGAGGGCGACTGGAAAGTCGCTGCCATGACCGCCGTTCTCAAAGCCATGAGCGAGGGGCAAACCGGCGGCACCGCTTTTATGGAGGATTATACTTACCACCTCGTCAAGGGCGAGGCGTTCAGCCTCGGCGCACACATGCTGGAGGTCTGCCCGTCCATCGCGGCGGATAAGCCCCGCATCGAGGTCCATCCGCTGGGCATCGGCGACCGGGAAGCCCCGGCCCGACTGGTGTTCGAGGGGCACCCCGGCAAGGCGATCGTGGTTAGCCTCGTGGATATGGGCGGCCGTTTCCGCCTGATTTGCCAGGATATCGAGTGTATCCCGCCGGTGATGGATATGCCCAACCTGCCCGTGGCGCGCGTAATGTGGAAGCCGCTGCCTAGCCTGACCACCGGCATCGAGTGCTGGGTCATCGCAGGCGGCGCGCACCATACCGTGCTCTCCTATGACGTGACGGCTGAACAGATGCGCGAATGGGCCGCCATGATGGAAATCGAGTATGTTCACATCGGCGCGGAGACGACGCCTGAAAAACTGGAGGACGATCTTTTCCTCAAGGACATTGCCTGGAAGCTGCGCTGATAAGCGAGCCGTCCGGGGACAACCGAAACGAAAACACGGGGGCGGCCATGCGGCGACGCCTCCGCGTTTTCGTTTGCTTGCGGGGAGACTGTCGGCGTGCAAAGGGGTGAACGCACCCCTCCGGGCACTTACGGGCACTTGTAAAAAGAACGGCGCCGTGGCTTGCCGGGAACGGATACGCTTGACAATCGCACCGTGGAACGTTAGCATACGTAGGAGCGAACATGCTTTTTACGTGTCGGCGGGAAGCGCGGCGGGCTGCGTTTCGTTGTAGTGGCAAAGGGCAAACCGCATCAACCGGTGGCGACGCACGGGAGGAGACAGACGGATGAACATACACGGCAAACGCTGGACGGCGCTGTTGGTGGCGACAACGCTTTGTATTACGGGCGGCCTTTCCGCTTTGGCGGAGGATATTTCCCCGGCTGCCGAGGCGGCGCAGCTGGCGGCGCAGTCGGATAACCCCCTTATCAACAAGGTTTGCATCGTCCTTACGGACGACCAGCAGATTGCTTCCCAGCAGGATACGATCAATATCCTTCTGCTGGGTATCGACGATCAGGATAAGGATTATACCTATCGCAATGAAATGGCGCATACCGACGCCATGATGGTGCTGTCCATCGACCTGAGCGAAACTCGCAGCGGCGCCATGTTTAACCTGTTGTCCATACCGCGGGATACGATGGCCTATGTGCCGGCTGTTAAGGGCGTCTATAAAATCAACGGCGCCATCAACTGCGGCGACGCACTGGGCGCGGGTGTGACCCGTGCCGACGATAAGGCGGTGGTGGCCGAATCGCAAGCCGGTTTTGCGGCGGTGTGTTCCACTGTTTCGTGGCTGCTGGGCGGCATTAAAATCGATTATTACTGCGCGGTCACGATGGATGCCATGGCGGAGCTGGGCGACGTGATCGGCGGGATCGACTTCGATCTGGAAATGTCCTTTACCGGCGTGAACGCGAAAGATCAGGTGACCCGCTATAAAAAGGGTATGCAGCATCTGGATGGCGCGGGCATCGTAGCCTACATCCGTGCCCGGCACAACGCGACCGTCGAAACCGGAAGCGACCAGGCCAGGGCAGGGCGGCAGCGGGATATGATGCAGGCGATAATGGATAAGTTTATCGCTAATAAAACACTCGTCTTTACAGTGATGAAAAGCCTGACGGACAATAAAACAGTCAGGAACGGTTTCTACACCAACGTGGACGCCGCCGCGACGGCGAGATTTATGACCATTGGGCTGAGCCTGCTGACGGACACCAGTAAACTGGACATGGGCGATCTGTTCGGCTCCTATTCGCTGGACGGGTCATACCGCAATGCGTTTGGCAACTGGAAATTCCGTTTTCTGGATCAGGCGAATCGTATTGAAGTTATTAAGGCGGTATTCGGCGTGGACGTGCCGCAGTTGAAATATGTTACTTATGATTATGCGGTTTGGCTGTACCAGACGGGCTTCACGGCGATCCGATATCTTGCCGTCGCAGACGAGATGAGAACTTTTATACAGGATAACTACAATTACCAAAGCGAATTTTCACAGCCGGGCGAAACGACCATTGCGGGTACGGGCACGCTGCCCCTGACGGACAAGCAGCTTATGGCAATCGACGAGATGGACGCGGCTTACCTTGCTACGTTGCAAAGCTTCCTGACTGCCGCCGAGGCGGTGGATACGGCGGCCCTGCAGGGAAAGAGCGTTAAGAATAGCCTGACCAAAAACGTGGAGAGTGCCTACACGCATCTGCTGTCCGCCGGAAACGCGCTGGCCAAGTTGGTAGGTTATCCTGCCGGAGTTGGTAAAAACACGAAGAAGGTGCAATGGCTCAGCGGCGTATATATGGATGAAGACCCCCTCATTAACGAAATCTACGTCAACTTCCGCTAAGCTTGCCGCGCCTGTATCCGTTTACACAGCGGGCGAATGGATGTCGGGTCCGGGAAGAGAGATACTTTGAAACGAGTGAGTGCGATGAGGATACGAAAGGCTTTCCGTAGCGCCGCGGTGCTCGCTGTGGCGATGATGGTTACCCTGATCGCGCTGCCGTTAACTGCGGCAATGGCGGCGAGTAACACTGCCGATGCGGTGTATGATAACCCGCTGATTCAGCCGTATACCTATACGCCCCTGCAGGTGGAGGACAATCCCGGCATCCGCAACGTGATCAATATTCTGCTGATGGGCTTTGACGCGGATTATAAGACTTACGCCGAAAATGGAGGGGACTCCCATTCCGACGCCATGATTGTCGTCAGCGTGAATACCCAGACCGAAGCGGTGGATCTGATTACGCTCCCCCGGGACACGATGATCTACGTACCGGGTATCCGGGGCATGTACAAACTCAACGGCGCTGTGAACGCCGGTGGGGGCAAAACGACGGAGGCCGGGCTTCTCAAGGCGTGCGAGGCAGCATCGACCCTGCTGGGAAATGTGCCGATTGATTATTACTTCGCGGTCGAGATGGAGAGAGTCGTCGACATTGTGGATTTGCTGGGTGGCGTGGATATCGAAGTTGCCAGCAGCTTTACCACGCAGGATGGTACAACGTACGCGACTGGATATAAGCATCTGGATGGCGAAGCCGTATACAGCTACATGCGCGCCCGCAAGACGCTTGAGGGAACGGACACCAGCCGCACGAAGCGGCAACGCGCCGTAATCGCGGCGCTGATCCAGAAAGTGCAGCAAAACAACCTGTATTTCCGCTTGCCGGAGATACTGGCTACCATGCAGGAAGGCTATTATACCAACATTTCCACCGCCGCGATGCTCCAGCTGATTTCCGCAGCGTTCCGTGCGGATACGGCGGACATGGAACTGTATACGCTGCAGGGCACGCTGCGCCCCGCGCTCAACGGCTGGAATATCCATTTTATCGATCAGGATGCCCGCATCCAGCTTCTGAACGATCTATTCGGTATCAATGCGGAGCCGCTGCCGTACTGCTCCGATGATTATTGCGAGTGGCTGGTGGGCAACGGTTCTGCCGGCGATGGTTCGCTTAGCGCGATTCGCTACCTGTATGTGGCCGACCAGGTGCTGGATTACGCAGCGGGGGCTAACGACCCGATGGGAAACATCACCGCGGCGCGGGCAGCGGCGCTGGAAGCCGAAGCCCAGGTGAAGGCGCTGTTCTGCCAAACTGCGGACGTGGTAACGACTTTGGAGGGCAAGTACACGGCCAGCACGGCGGCCATGGACTTGAACCAACAGTTGCTGTCCGCCATGCAGGCGCTGAAAGACGCGGCGAACGCACTGGCGGATGTATCCGGCTTCCCTGGGGATACAGGCCTTGCCGCGGTCGGGAACGGGGATATGCGATGGGCCTATCGCATCCGCTGGGAAACGGATCCGGGGATCAATGAGGTTTATGTGAATTTTCATTGACGAATCAAAAGCCCGGTACGGATATTATCCCACGGGGCCGCGCATTATGCGCGGCCCCGGCGTTTATTGTGCTGACAGGCGCTCGTATACCGTGCACAGGGTGTTTCCGTAGCTTTCCAGCGTAAATAACACTCGATATCCCTGCGGCGGTTCCACGCCGTAGATACCGGCGTAAGTCGTGTTATAAAACAGATACGGCGCGTTAGCGTCCGTAGTGATGGTGAGCGTCTCCTTCTCCTTGGCAGTCAGCACCGCATAGCCGTGTTCCACACCGAACCAGCTCATTTCATCGCGGCTGCCTAGCACTAGAGGCAGAGCCGAGTCGCGTTCGCCGCTTTTACACAGCCACCGCATGGCGTTCACCGTGCTTACATCCCAATAGTCCAACTCGTAGCTTGCCTGCGCGTCGCCCGCGAGCAAGTTGTAGTACGCGTACTGGTAGGGGTGGTTAAGCACGATGCCCGCCGCCTGG
>JAJFVI010000034.1 GCA_021371895.1 Eubacteriales bacterium
TTGTCCTTCCCCACGCAAGCGGCGCGCCGGTTTCCCGGCGCGCCGCTCGCTGTGTATAGCCTTTTATCAAACGCGGTCAATACTTCACTTCGTAGTTCTCCCCGTGCAAACCGGGATACGCGCCGGCGTCCACATCCGCCTGATTTTCTGGATGGGCGATCAGCCATTTATCCTTCGCCCATAACAGCCGACTGTCATACCCTGCAGGGCGAGGGCCGTCCAGCGGGTAGTTGGTACCGCGCGGCAACACTATGATGCAGATAAAGCCGTTATCGTCGGTCTGGCAGGGGGCATAGTGCAGGGTGGTGGCGTAAAACTCAACGGTCGTCCCCTCAGGCACGAAAAAGCCCTTCACCTTTCCCGCGGGCAGCTCCAACCCTTCTATGTCCAACTGCGAAGCCAGCAGCACCAACATGTCCGTCACGGCGATGTTGTGCTCGCTGGCGCGGTGGTATTCCAGGGCGTTGAGCATCGTATTGTGGCCCCAGCAGCAACCGGCCTGGCAGTTTCCTTCTCCGCGCAGCGTCCGCCGTACGCGCTCAAAATCGGGCAGCGCTTCCAGCTCGGGCAGATCGGTTTCATACAGGGTGCCGGTTTTCGGCATGAACACGGCCTTTTTGCACGTTTCCGCCAGGATGACCGAATCGAAATCGACCACACGGCCATAGGGTTTAAACTCCGGGTCGAACGCAGAGTAGATGGGCAGCGTCGGGTTCTTTTCCCGCAGGGTTTGCAGCTGGCTCATGGAATATCCTCCTAATGGGTTGTTTTCTGAACGATTCAATAGTACCTATGAGAATAACGCATAAAAGCTCCCCAAGAGAATACCTCCGTTGCGGCCTTTCGTCAAGCCGTATCGGAAAGGCTTGTTTTGAAACATGCGCCGTGGTATCCTGTGGAAGCAAACGAGGAGGGCTAACGCATGATTTGCAACCTCTGCCCCCGGCACTGTAACGCCGAGCGCACCGAAACCGAAGGCTTGGGCTTTTGCCGCGCGGGTACCTTGCCTGTGGTGGCGCGCGCCGCCCGCCACGATTGGGAAGAACCGTGCTTAAGCGGTACGCGCGGCAGCGGCACGGTGTTTTTTTCGGGCTGCACGCTGGGCTGTGTGTTTTGCCAGAACGCCGTCATCAGCCGCGGCGTGCCGCAGGGCAAGCCGCTGACGCCGCAGGCGCTGGCGACATTATTCGCGCGCGTGGAGGCGCTGGGGGTACACAACATAAATCTCGTCAGCCCTTCGCATTTCGCACCGGCGATCTTTACGGCGCTGCGCATCCGCAAACCCGGCATCCCCGTGGTGTGGAATTCCAGCGGCTACGAAAGCCCCGCCGTCATAGAAGCCGCGCATGGGCTGGTGGATGTGTTTCTGCCGGATTTCAAGTACTATAAGGCTTCCACCGCCGCAGAGCTTGCCGCCGCGCCGGATTATTACCAAACGGCGCTGACCTCGATTGGAGCCATGTGCCGCCAGACCGGCGCGCCGGTCTACGACGAATACGGGATGCTCGTGCGCGGCACGCTCGTCCGGCATCTGGTGCTGCCGCTTCGCGTTGATGAAACGATCGCGATTCTGGAAACCATCGCAAGGGAACTGCCCCCCGGCACGCCTGTCAGCCTGATGCGGCAGTATACGCCCATGAACGGCGTGACCGCCAAGGGGATGGATCGCCGCCTGACCGTCCGGGAATATACCCGCGCACGCGATGCGCTGTTCGCTCTTGGTCTGGACGGTTACCTGCAATCGAAGGAAGCGGCGCAGAGCGTTTACACTCCAGCCTTTCTGGATACGGAAAGCACGCGCCTTTTCGACGATCTGTAGCGCCGTTCCCGTCTACTCGATGGCAATCTCCTCGCCCGGCTGGATGACCAGTTTATTTTGCGCGTCAAACGCATCGGCGATCTTCTGGCTGAACAAGCTGCCTACCTTCGTATGGTAGGGAATGCTGTGCCATGCGCCAACCAGATCGGCACATGCGGCCGCCTCCGCCGCGTCCATATTGTACTTGCCGTCGCAGCAGAAAAACGCATAATCGAAATTTCTTTCCGCGAGCGTTGCCATCTGCTCGGTGCGGGACGTATCGCCGCTGATATAGATCGTTTTCCCATCGCTCAGGGTGAGGATGTACCCCACGCAATCCTTGATATTGTGGTTTTTATTATTGCCGGCCTGTACGGCTTCCACTGTAATATAATCAAAATCAAATGTCCGGTATTCCCCGCTTACCAGCGCTTCATTGCTGGTGATGGTCACGCAATCCTCATTTTTCGTTTTGATCAGTTTCACATTGTCGTGATCCTGATGCATGTGCGTCACCAGTATCAGGTCGGCGGGCGCATCGTAGCCTTCGCCGGCATAGGGATCCACGTAGATTACCTTGCCCTCGGCAGTCGTGATGCGCAGGCTGGCATGACCCTGGTACAGCAGGGTCGCCGCCGTGGCCGTTTGTTCCTCCGCCTGCGACGGCGCTCCCGCAAAGAGGATGCACAGCGCCACAATCAACGCGTAATAACGCTTCATCGTTATCGCTCCTTTCGATAGTCAACGGCCTTTCATCAGCCTTTCGTTTAGCGTTCGTCACCGTATCTTTTCGGAAAACCATTGTTTGTCTATTTCCCTACGCAAAAACCGTCGAAAATCTCATCCAGCAGCCGATCGTCCACACTTTCGCCGGTAATGCGCCCCAGCGTCCACAGCGCCTCGTGCAGGTCTACCGCCGCCATGTCCAGCGGCAGGCCGCTCTTCATCGCCTGCCTTGCCTGTGACAGCCGCTCGATGGTCTGCCGAGCCGCAGCCATGTGCCGCTGGTGGGTCAGCATCCCCTCCCGGGGCAAACGCGCCTGTTCCGCCAGATAGGCGCGCACCTTCTCAAGCCCCTGCCCGGTCTTGGCAGACAGGGTAAGGATCGGGAAATGGCGGGTAACTGCCTCCACCTGCGCAGGTGTCACCACCGGAGGCGCGTCCTCTTTGTTGAGGATCACCGCGCAGGGGCAATCCATCTCCTGCCCAAGCAGCGCCAGTTCCTCCGCGTCTAGTGGCTGGGTCGCGTCGATCAATAACAGTGCCGTGTCCGCGTGCGCGACCGCCTCTTTGGCGCGCGCTACGCCGATGCGCTCCACCACATCCCCGTTTTCGCGCAGGCCCGCGGTATCCAACAGGAGCACGTTCAGACCGCCAAGCGAAAAGCTGCCTTCTAGCACGTCCCGCGTGGTGCCGGGCACGTCGGTCACAATGGCGCGTTCCTCACCCAGCAGAGCATTGAACAGCGTGCTTTTCCCCGCGTTGGGGCGTCCGCTGAGCGCCACGCGCAGCCCGTCGCGCAGGATGCGCGCGCCACGCTCGTCCACCGCCGCGGAAAGATCGGCGATCAGCGCGTCCAGCCCCTCGCGCAGGCCTGCAGTCGCTTCGGTTTCGTCGATTTCGTCGGGGTAGTCGATGTGCGCCTCCACACCCGCGATCAGCTTCGTCAGCTGATCCTGCGCCTGTTTGATAAACCGGCTCGCGCCGCCCTGCAGCATCGCTTCCTCGCTTTTGAGCGCCGCGGCGGAACGCGCGCTGATGATGCCCATCACGGCCTCGGCCTGCGTAAGGTCGATGCGCCCGTTGAGGAAAGCGCGGCGGGTAAACTCTCCCGCCTCCGCAGGGCGCGCCCCCAGCGCCGTCAATCGCCGCATTACTGTGGCGGCGGCAGCGTACCCGCCGT
Source organism: Eubacteriales bacterium (assembly GCA_021371895.1). Lineage (GTDB taxonomy): Bacteria > Bacillota > Clostridia > Christensenellales > Aristaeellaceae > CAXXOK01. The sequence continues at coordinate 3,702 of JAJFVI010000034.1, forward strand.
GGGTGTGCAGCTCGCACACGTCCTCGCGGGAGTAGGTGTTGGGCGCGAGCATCACCACGCCCATGGCCTCATCCAGCGATTCGCCCGCCGCGTCCGTCACGTAGCCGAACATCAGCCGGTGATCCTCGTAGGGGGGCTGCCGCCTTGCCGCGTGAAAGACCTGCGTAAACAGCGCAACGGCGTTATCTCCACTTATGCGTACGATGGCTACACCGCCCTCCCCCAGCGCCGTGGCGACGCCCACGATGGTATCCCGCATGGATAAGCCTCCCCAAACGTTCATTTCTGTGCTATTATAACATATCGGGATTCGTTGCGGAAAGGCGGGAAACGCATGACGCAAATCAGCGTTTGGACAGGCGGCGCGCACCGGCTGCTTGCGCCCGTCGCAGCGCAAATCGGCACGCTGCACGCGCAGGGGTTGCCCTGCATCCTGCTTGTGCCGGAACAGTTTACCCTGCAGGCCGAGCGGGAACTGCTTACTCGCCTGAATCTCCCCGGATTTTTCACAATCGACGTGCTTTCGCCCTCGCGGCTTTCGCACCGTGTGCTGGCCGCCGCCGGCGCGGATGAGCTCGTACCCCTTTCCGCCGCGGGTCGGCGGATGGCCGTGAGCCTCGCGCTGGAACGGTGTGAAAACAAGCTCGTTTTCTATGCTTCCTCCGCACGTCGGCGCGGATTTACGGAAAAGCTTTCCTCCCTGATCGCCGATATGAAGCGCGGGGGCCTGACGCCCGACGCGCTGCTGGAATACGCCCAAACCCTGCCGGAAGGCATGCGCCGCACAAAACTGAACGATCTGGCGACAGTGTTTGCCACCTACGAAGCCACGATTGCCCACCGTTTCGGCGACAGCGAGGATCAACTGCGTTACGTGGCTTCCCGTCTGACGCAAAGCGGGCTGATGGACGGTCAAAGCGTTTTCGTATATGGCTTTGATTCGCTGCCGGAGCCGCTGATCGCACTGCTTTGCGAAGTCGGCGCTCTGTGCCAAAGCCTGACCATCGCCTTGCTTTGCTTGCCCGAAACCGCGCCCGACGGAGAGCTGTACCGCCCCGTGCGCCAGAGCATCGCGCGCTTTGGGGAAGCACTGCGCGCACGCGGGCTGCGCCTTATCCAAAAGCAATTGCCGCACACACCACTTGGGCACGCGCCCGCGATAGATCATCTGGACACGGCGCTGTTCGCCTATCCTGAACACAAGTTTACCGGCGAGCAGCAAAGCGTGTTCCTTTCGCAGCATATGAGCCCTTATGAGGAAGCCACCGTCGCAACGCGGCAGATTCTGCGGCTGTGCGCTGAAGGGATGGATATTGAGCGTATCGCTCTTCTCTACCCTGACCGCAACGGCTACGCTTTCGCCGTCGCCGCCGCGCTTACGGACAGCGGCCTGCCTTTTTACACCGACGAAAAACTCCCCGCCTCCTCGCACGCGCTGGCGCGCTTCCTGCTTTCCGCCCTGCGCGCTATGGCGAACGGGTTCGGCCGCGAGGATGTTACGGCCGTCATGAAATCCGGCTACGCGCCGCTCACCTTTGCGGAAGCCTGTACGCTGGAGAATTACGCCCGGGAGTACGGCATCGACCGCAAGAGTTGGCTAAGCCCCTTCACCCGGGGGGATGATTTGCTTGCCGCGCGCTGCGAAAGCTTACGCAAACGCCTGATGGAGCCGCTAAGCAAAGCGCGGGAGGCGATCGTGGCCGCCAGGGATACACGCGCGTCGCTCGCAGCCGTGATGGAGTTGTTAAGCGACGTCGGCGCCTACGAGACCCTCCTGAAGGAGGAAAAGGCGCTGCTCGCCGCGGGTATGGCGGTGCGCGCCGGGCAAAACAGCCAGATGTGGCAGACGCTACTGGAGCTGATGGATCAGCTCTATACCCTTGCGGACGGGGCGCGTATCCCGCTCAGCCGCATGGCGGAGCGCTTCGACTGCGGATTTTCGGCCTTCTCGCTGGCCGCGCTCCCACCCGCCAGCCAACTGCTGCACGCGGGCGTATTGGGGCATTCCCTGTCTGGAGAGATGGACACCGTGTTCCTGCTGGGTCTAAACGACGGTGTGCTGACCCGCGAAGCCGATAGCCTGCTCACCGAGCCGGAACGCGCCGATACGCAGCAGGCCACCGACACCTATTTGGGTATGACGGACGAGAGCCGCACGCAGTTTGCCAAAATGGACGTGAAGCGCGCCATGACACTCCCGACACGCTACCTGTTTTTAAGCTACGCGAAAACCGACCTTTCCGGCGCGGCGCTGCGTCCTTTGGACTTGCTCGCCACCTTGCAGACGCGGCTGTTCTCCGGTCTGCCGGAAACACCCGTTCCGCCGGATGCGCTGCCGATTTCCGCTGCGCAGGCGCT
>JAJFVI010000094.1 GCA_021371895.1 Eubacteriales bacterium
CCCGGCGAAAGGGAAAACGCTCGTACCGGCGCGCCGAACAGCACCAAGTCATACCCCGCCGCCGCCGGTGCAGCCGCCAGCGCTATAGCGTTCGCTGCATTCGGATTCTCGTCCTTAACGGTCACGCGCTCCAGCGCTACCGTGTGCCCGGCCTGCGTGAGCGCTTCCGATATTTTCTGTGCCACCAGCAGTGTGTTGCCTGTGAACGAATGTACGATAATGCCGATTTTCATGGTGATGTTCCGCCTTTCCATGGATGTCGCATAGTTGCGTCGGAGCATGGTTAGCCATTTTTCTTCTACAAGCATCATATCGTCTTGCTGTTCGCCTGTCAACGTTTGCTTACGTTGTTGGAAACCTTTTTCACCGGCCCGACGATATTGGATTGGAATGCAAGGAGGTGCAATTTTCGATGAAGAAAACGCTTCTGGCAATCATGCTTATTTTTACTTTGCTTGTTGTTTGCTCCGCCGCCTTCTCGGCCGAAATGCAATCTTACACGCTGGAAGGCCTGATTACCGAGGTCGGCGAGGGCTATTTTATCATGGCCGACATTGGGCAAGGCGAGGTGCGCGTGAATCTGGACGACACCGTAACTGCGTACGACGGCGTGGCATCCAAAGACGGCATGACCATTGAGCAGTACGTATACGTACGCTATAACGGCGTCTTGACCCGCGATGTTCCGCCGCAGGTAACCGCCGAAAAGGTTAGCTGTTATGTGGTCAGCGGCACAGCAACGGATATTTTGGACAATGCGTTCACCGTCGAGGGCGACACAGTGCTGGGCACGGTGCTCGTGCACGGCTACGAGGGTATGCCGCCGGTATACCGGGGCGTGCCGATTACGCTGTACTATAACGGCGTCATGGCGCTGAGCTACCCGCCGCAGATCACGGCGGCTTATCTTGTGGTGCCGACACTTACGGGCATCGTGTCCTCCGCCGGGGAAAGCGGCTTTACCCTGACTACCGATAGCGGCATGGTGTACACCGTCGCGGTCACGGAGGAAACGACCCTGTTTTCACTGCCTGCGGATGGTGAACGGGTTACGGCGTACTACGACGGCCTTCCGGAGAATGAAACGACTGTATCCGCGCTGGCCGTTGCCGTTCCGGAGGCGGAAAACGGGCAAAGCGCTCCGGAAATCTAGCGAGCCGTGAACACATCAAATGGCGCAGGTTCCATCGCTGCTGCGGTAGAACCGACGCCATTTTGTTTGCCGGCACAATCACCCAAAAAATCCTTTAAATTTCTCAATCGGTCTGCGTGCAGTGATTTACGAAAGATCAGCGCACGGTGACTTCAACATGGTAGGTGCGTCCCGTCTCATTGGGCGCGGGGATGGTCTGCCCTTCGATGAGCATGCCATCCACCACCACTACCACCTTCCCCTTTTCGCCGCCGCTTAAATTATGAATGACGATATCATAGGTGTTTCCGCGGAACATGCGCGACACCTTTACCATCTTCAACTCCGATGGCAGGCACGGATCAAGCATCAGGCCAGTCAGTTGTGGCTTCACACCCAGCACCGCCTGCGATACGGCGAAGAAGTTCCATGCCGCCGTGCCCGTGAGCCAGCTGTTTCTCGCTTCACCGGGCAGAAAACTATCCTTGCCGTTCACGGTCTGGCTGTACACATAGGGTTCGGTGCGGTGCAGCTGCTGATCCTCAATATAGACGGGCGCGGTACGCCGATACACATCAAAGGCGCGATCGCCATGACCCATCACCGTTTCAGCAATAACGATCCACGGATTATTATGGCAGAATACCGAGCCGTTCTCCTTATATCCCGGCGGATAAGTGCTGATCTCGCCCAGGTTGAGGTAATACTGCCGGTAAACCGGCCACAGCAGCATCACGCCAAAGGGCGTCAGCAGATGTTCGCGGGTTGCTTCCAACGCCTTTTGCGCCATACCGTTATCTTTGCCGATGCCGGCCATTATGCATATGCCCTGCGGCTCAATGTATATCTTTCCCTCGTTGCACGACGCGGAGCCGACCTTGTCACCATTGGCATCATAAGCACGCAGGAACCATTGCCCATCCCACCCGGAGCACTCCACTGCCTGGGTCATCGCCTGTCCGCGCTCCCGTGCGAAGGCCGCTTCCGCCGCGTCGCCAGTCGCCTGGCAAAGCGCCGCGTAATCATCCGCCACGCCCACGAGCATCCCAGCGATGAATACGCTCTCCGCCACCCCGGTATCGTTGTTGGCGGTGGTCTGGAAACTCTCGCCCGGTTCGGTCGAATAGCAGTTGAGGTTCAGGCAATCGTTCCAGTCCGCACGGCCGATGAGCGGCAGGCCGTGGGGGCCGCAATGGCCGGCTGTGTAATGGAACGCGCGGCGCAGATGCTCCCGCATAGAGGCGGCCTGCGCCGGATCGTTGTCAAAATCAACCTTCTCCTCCAACAGTTGAAAATCGCCGGTTTCCTTAACATAGGCAAGCACGGCATAGGTCAGCCAGAGGGGATCGTCGTTAAAGCCGCTGCCCACTTCCAGATTGCCGCGCTTGGTCAGCGGCTGATACTGGTGGTAGGCGCTGCCATCCGGGAACTGTGTCGCGGCTATATCCAGTATCCGTTCCCGCGCACGCTCGGGGATCAGGTGCACGAAGCCCAGCAAATCCTGACTGCAATCGCGGAAGCCCATACCACGGCCGATACCGCTTTCAAAATAGCTGGCGGAACGGCTCATGTTGAAGGTAACCATGCACTGATATTGATTCCAGATATTCACCTGACGGTCGAATTTCTCATCCGCGGTTTGCACAGTGAAACGGCTAAGCAGCGCTTGCCAGTATTCCCGCAGTTCCTTAAGCCGGTCCGTAAACTGCTCGTCCGTGCGGAACGCCGCAAGCAGCGTATGCGCGTCCTGCTTGTTGATCACGTCCGGCGCCAGAAATTTTTGATCGCTTGGGCTTTCACAATAGCCAAGAATGAAGATAAAACTTGCGCTCTCGCCGGGTGCGAGCGCCCGGCGCAGGCACTGGCTCGCGATGGGCGCCCACCCGTGCGCCACGCTGTTTTTCGGAGCGTCACGCATGACGACTTCCGGTTGATGAAAGCCGTTGTACAGGCCCAGAAAGCTTTCCCGGTCGGTATCGAAGCCGTCTACCGCGGCGTTAACCGCATAGATCGCATAATGGTTATGCCGTTCCCGGTACTCCGTTTTATGGTAGATCGTAGCGCCGCCATCCTCCACCTCCACCTCGCCTATCGCGAAGTTGCGCTGGAAATTGGTGGCGTCGTCCTGCGCATTCCACAGGCAGAACTCCACAAAGCTGTACAGACTCACATTTTTAGGGCTATCGCTTGCGTTGCGGAGCGTCAGGCGCGTAACCTCCGCCCGGTAGCCGCGCGGGACCATGGAGCATTGCTCGGCCTCCAGCCCGTTTTTTGCGGACCGAATCACGGTGTAGCCCATGCCATGGCGGCACTCATAGTCATCCAGCGGCGTCTGCGTCGGCTGCCAGCCGGGATTCCATACGGTATCCCCGTCGCGCAGGTAGAAATACTTGCCACCGGCATCCAGTGGAACGTTGTTATAACGGTAGCGTGTCAGCCGCAGCATACGCGCATCCTTGTAAAACGAATATCCTCCGGACGTATTGCTGATTAACGAAAAAAACTCCTCGCTGCCCAGATAATTAATCCAGGGGTAAGGCGTATCGGGTTGCGTAATGACAAATTCCCGACGGCCGTCATCGAATGTACCAAAGTTCATGGCGCACGCTCCTTACTATCATTGCGAAAAAAATCAGTGAATCGCGTCCGTTTGGGGGCAGACGCCCCCAACGCGTCCGCCTGGCGCAGCCAAAAGTAAAAAACGACCGTCCTATGGTACGGCGTGGCATCGCGGCGACCTCCGGGTTCCGTTCAGCCGGGTGGCGCACCGTATGCGGCACATTTTTTTACTTAACGGTAAAATCAATCTATTTCGTGCCCGGTGGTTCGGCGATCGTTTCTCCTTCGATCAGCCTGCAGGGAATCACGGTGATCTCCGGGATGGTCGTCTTGGGGCTTTCGATGAGCGAGACCAGACAGCGCGCCGCTTCGGCCCCGATGCGGCCGGTATCCTGCCGTACGGTCGTCAGGCGAGGCTTCATCAATTGCATCATGGGAATGCCGTCGTATCCGGCAATGGATATATCATCAGGTATCTGCAATCCCGCATCGGCAGCGGCCTCATATGCGCCCAGTGCTGCATAGTCATCCGAAATCAGAATGCAGGTTGGGCGGTTGGGCAGCGCCATCAGTTGCCGTGTGGCGCGATAGACCGAAGGAGGATCGTTATACTCGCATTCCAGCACATAATTTTCAGGCACAGGCACCTGGTAGCCGGCCAATGTGCGGTAAAACGAGCCCAGGCGGGAATCCGTAACGGAGCTTTTCGGGCCATGGACATAGGCGATCTTACGGTGGCCTTGCGTGTACACGTACTCAACCAGCTGCTGGATACCGTCCACGTTGTTGGATTGGATGCCCATACGGTTGTTAAAAATGTGATCGATGGTGACAATAGGAAGCTCGCTGTTGACCAGTTGGGAAATCTCCGGTTCCAGAAAGTTGATACAGGCGATACACACGCCGTCCACCTCGCGGTAATGGCAGTGCTCCAGATACGTCATCGAGCTTTCGCCCATGTTATGGCTGATGAAGGTGATATCGTACCCGTGGCGTTCGGCTTCCTTTTTGAAACTTTCCAGCACAAACGAAAAGAAAGCGTGCGTCAGACCGCTTTGGTTATCGTCCACGAACAGCACGCCCAGATTGTAGCTTCGTTTTGTTTTCAGCGCACGTGCGTGTGCATTGGGATAGTATCCGATTTCTTTGGCCGCCAGGGTAACTGCCTCTCGTGTCGTCTCGCTGATATCGGTATAGCCGTTGAGCGCCTTGCTGACGGTCGATATGGAAAGCCCACAGCGTTTAGAAAGCTCCCGAATCGTTACCGCCATGCCCGTATCGCCTGCCTGTCTTTTCATTTTGATCGACGTTAAATTTATCTACATCGTTTTCGCTATTAGATTATATCTTCTTCCTGAAAAAGTCAAGTCTTTTTACGAAGTTGGCAGGAAAACGCCAACCCGTTACGCTGCATTGATTTTCTGTAACGACGCACGTATCTTCCGACACCTTGGGCGTATGTTGTGTGCATGTGGGCGAATACGTTTTCGTACCCTAAAGCCCTCCAATATATTCCACTATTAATCCCGTTTTCGCCGCCGTTTCTTCCGCGCCCGGATGGCCGCATCCACGTGCCAAAAACACGATGGAAGTTTGCCATTTTCCGCATGTCATGATACACTAATGGTTAAGCAACCTTCCTGCGCTTCGCTCGTGTATCCGCCGCGGGCCGATGCACGCTGTGGCACTGTTTTCATTGACATTCGCGCCCGCCGCTGGTAGAATAGCCGCAACATAAGCTTGGAAAGGATGAGGATGATGCTGGAAGAAAACCTCCGGACAGGGCTCACCTTTGACGACGTGCTGCTTTTACCCGCACAAAGCAGTACGCTTCCGCGCAATGTAGATACGACCGTGCAGCTGATGCCTGGCATTAAACTGAACGTACCGCTGCTCTCCGCCGCCATGGATACCGTAACCGATGCGCGTATGGCAATCGCAATGGCACGCGAGGGTGGGCTGGGGATCATTCATAAAAACATGACCGTGGAGGAACAGGCCGCCCAGGTGGACAAGGTGAAACGCAGCGAACACGGCGTCATCACCGATCCATTCTTCCTCTCCCCCGATCATCTGATCCGCGATGCGGAGGAACTGATGGCCCGCTATCGCATCAGCGGCGTACCCATTACGCGCGGCAAG
>JAJFVI010000111.1 GCA_021371895.1 Eubacteriales bacterium
TTCTGCTGAATCAGCTCTACGGTCGCCTCGCCATAGACCTTGGCGATTTTGGTCGCCAGGTTGGGGCTGATACCATAATTCTGCAAAAACAGCAGCGAACGGCGCGTGCTCATCTGCTCGGCGTAGCTTTCCAAAATCATCGCGGCCTTTTTGGGGCCGATGCCGCTGACCTCGGTCAGCCGCTGGGGTTGCTCGTCCAGCACCGCCATGGTGTCCATGCCGAAATGGGCGACGATCAGCTTGGCCGTGGCGGGGCCGATGCCGCGGATAAGGCCGGAACCCAAGTATTTCTCAACAGCCGTCAGCGAATCCGGCGGTGTAATCTCGTATGTTTTCGCGTTGAACTGGCGGCCGTATACCGGGTGCTCCGTCCACTCCCCCTGAAACGTCACGTTCTCCCCCGAGGAGAGTTCCGGCATGGAACCCACCACCGTCTGCTGTCCCCTTCCCGCCGCCACGCGCAATACGGTATAGCCGTTATCTGCGTTGCGGTAGGTGGTATCCAGCACCGTTGCCGTCAGCTGCTCCATTTAGCTTTCCCCCTCGTTACCCTGCATTATAACACGAAGACTGGGTGTAAACAACGCTGCAAGGTGTCGCCCATCGGGAAAAGCCACGCGTGGAAACAGCAAGCGCTACCCTCGCGATTTTTTCAAAAATCTGGATTTTATGGATGAACGGCGAAGGTGAAAACGTTGGATATTTAAACGGGATTTCCTTCCCGCTCATGTTTCCGGATTGCCGCACGCCCGTTTCCCTCCGGTCGACCGGTGACTATAACATGCAAGGAGGCCTGCCGTATGGACAGGAAAGGCGCAAGGATTCTATCGGCGCTCGTCGCAGCGGTGCTTGTGCTCAGCATCTGCCTTAGCGCTCTCGCCTACGAAACCATCCCCTTTGGCACAGAAAGCACGCAGGTGCAGGCGCTGCAGCGTGCGCTTAAATCCAAGGGATATTACAAGGGAACGGTAGATGGCACCTTTGGCCAAAAAACCCGCTCCGCTGTGTACCGTTACCAGAAGGCGATCGGCATCACCGCCGACGGCAGAGCTGGCAATAAGACGCTTACAGCGCTGTACGACGGCCTGTCAGCCGCAAACGAAATCGACGGTAAAAAAGCGGCCGCCGTTATCACCAAGAACCCCGATACGCTTTACTACGGCTGTACGGGCAGCAAGGTGAAATCCCTGCAGCGCATGCTCAAAAAAGCCGGATATTTCAAGGGTTCCATCGATGGGAAATTCGGCGATCTGACCATTATCGCCGTCAAGCGTTTTCAATGGGCGCACGGACTGCACGGCGATGGGCTGGCCGGCAAAACAACCATAACGACGCTGAAAAATTCGATCACAGATTAAGCTGGCGTGTACGGGTTGCCTCCGATGGCCGGTTAAGTGAATATATCGCGGGGCGGGACTGCGGCATTGCGCAGTCCCGCCCCGTTACGGGTTTATGGATTCCGCGTGGATCTCTCCGCGCGCCGCGGCGTTAGCGGCCTTCCGCCGGCGCAGCGGAAGAATGCGGCTCCTTGAGCCATGCTTCGTAACGCTCGGGCGGGTAGATTTTGCGGATCATCTGGACTAAAAAGGTGAATTGTTCCTCTGTAAAGAAAGCGTGGTACTTCTGGTAAAGCACGCGCAGGGCGGAGAGGCTTTCCTCGTGCAGGGCGTAATCGTTCAGCCTGACGAAGTTGGCGGAAAAGGGATTGAGGCTGTCAAACACCAGCCCCATCACATCGTCCGTAATGCTTTGCATGTCCTTGAGTTTCAGCCGACGAGTGCTGTAATCGTCCAGCACGATGCACATGCCCCCGCCCGTGGCGTGGCTGAGATCGGTAAACAGCACGTGCTCCACGGCCTCTTTAAGCTGTGCAAACGTCTGTTTGTAAGGTGCGTATTCCCGCATGATATCAGCGATGTCGCCCACAAGCGGCATGGCGGAGAGCAACATGGAACCAAGCCACGGGCGCAAGACCCGTTCCACTGCCTGAACGTCCACGGGAATGGCCACGTCGCTTCCCCCTATCCTGTTCTCCGGCACGGATCGTCGCCTTGCCGGCTCATTTACGGTAATCATTCTACAAATCCGTTACTTTTCCCTTGTACGGCTTCACAAATTCATCACAATCCATATACAGGCATCGGAAAATACCCATATCGCCGCGGATTGGAAATTCATAAAAAAGTTATACTCCAAAATTTACTGTGTTTATACATAAATTGCCTGTTTGACACGTTAAAAATGCATATTTCAAGCCAAACAGTCCGACACCTAGCGTTCCGGCTAACTTACACCACAACCGCTGGTGGTGGAGCCTGCAAACCTGCCCGTTCACTATTCATCTTTCGCCGCGCCGTCAACGCTTGAAAAACCGCGTTGATTCTGTTATCATTAAATCTGACTCGTAAACATATCGCATAATTAAAAGAAGAACCCTCCAGATGCGACAGACAATTCGCTCTTCTCGCAGTCGTTGCCGGTCGCTCCGTAATTGTATATTATTCATTTAACGGAAAGGTTGACGTACTTTGCTAAACGCCGAAGAGATTTGGAGCAATGCCTGTAAGATTTTGAAAGAGGAAATGAACAGCGTCTCCTACGAGACGTGGATCAAATCCGCGCTCAAGCCTTACGCCGTGATCGACAACTCGTTCCTGCTCGAATGCGTCAACGCTCTGATGCGTGATTTCGGCGTAGACCGCTACCTGACCAAGATCCAGAATGCCGTAGCCACCGCCGCCGGCCGTGCGCTGAATGTGGAAATCCTCAACCATGACGAGCTCCTGACCCGCAAAACCGAGTTGGAAGCCAAACAGGCGGACGTGAACCCCTGCCTGCTAAACCCGAAGTATACGTTTGATTCCTTTGTCGTCGGGCCAGGCAACCGTTTCGCGCATGCCGTATCCCTGGCCGTCGCGGAGGTACCCGCCAAGGCGTATAACCCGCTGTTCATCTATGGTGGCGTGGGCCTTGGCAAGACGCACCTGATGCACGCCATCGGCCATTACGCCCATGAGTTGTACCCCGAAATGAAAATCCTCTACATCACCAGCGAGGATTTTACCAATCAACTCATTATGGCCATGCAGAATAACACCAACCAGCAATTCCGCGATCGCTTCCGCACCGTCGATCTGCTGATGGTAGACGATATCCAGTTTATCGCCGGCAAACACAGCACGGAAGAAGAGTTTTTCCATACCTTCAACCACCTGCGCGAAGCCGGCAAGCAGATCGTAGTCACATCCGACCGTCCGCCTAAGGAGATCAACAAGTTGGAGGAGCGCCTTTGCAGCCGTTTTGAGGGCGGGCTTCTGGCGGATATTCAGCGCCCCGATTTTGAGACGCGGTTAGCCATCCTGCGCAAAAAATCGGAGTACGACCATCTGCTCATCGGCGACGATATTCTCTCCCTGATCGCCGAGAAGGTGGATACCAACGTGCGCGAGCTGGAAGGGTCGCTGACACGGCTGACGGCCTACAGCTCGCTGACGCGCCGCCAGATTGACATGCAGCTGGCGCGCGAAGCGCTGCGGGAGCTGTTCAACCACAGCGAAAGCCGCCGGGTGACCACGGATGGTATTCAGGAGGCCGTGGCGACGTACTACGGAATTACCGTGGACGATTTAAAAAGTCCGCGGCGCAACCACGAGGTAACCGTACCCCGCCAGATTGCCATGTATTTAACGCGGGAAATGCTGGGCCTGAGTCTGACCAAGATCGGGGATGCCTTCGGCGGCCGGCACTACACTACCGTGATGAGCTCGATAGACAAGGTGGAGGAGTCCATTAAACAATCGCCAAGCCTGACCAGTTTGCTGGACGATGTACGCAGAATGATCAAGGACGCAAAATAATAAAGAAAAGAAGCGGCTAAGCCGCTTTTTTTCTTTATCCAAAAATCAATGGTTTTTGTTTACTGGCGCCCGCGGGCGCGGGGGCGAGGGATGTGCCTGCGGGCACAGCAGGGGCTTTCCGCTCGCCCCTGCACCCTTCGGGGACGCCTTCTCACACTGCGGGTATAAAACGAGATGTCGCCTTTGAAAACAAGATAGTCGTCCGGGCAGACCGCACGTACGTACGCCCAAAGGACGTGCGGACGAACGCGGTATGGACGGACGACTTTCCTGTCCTCCAGAATGGAGTATTGCGCCCCTATAACGAGGCATGCGCCCGAAGGTTTCCAAAGGGCGAGCGGAAAGCCCTTTGGTGCGCCCGCAGGCGCAACCCCTGTCTACGCCCTCAGACGTGTACCCTGTGCGCCACAAGCGCACTAAAAAGGATTCCAAAGGGCTTTCGCCCTTTGACTGCGTCAATGAACGCGGAACCCCTTTATTCGTCTAATAGTGCAAGGTCGGGATCTTCCTCGGCTATCTGCTGATCAGCCTGAGCCAGCTCCTCCTCAATGTTCTCGTCGGGCGCAGTCGCCTTATGACCGGCAATCTCCGCCATTGCTTCATCGCGAATGATCTTATCAATCTGCGCGGCGACGTCGGGATTGTCCTTCAGGTATTGGCGCGCATTTTCGCGCCCCTGGCCGATGCGCTGATCCTCGTAGCTAAACCACGCGCCGCTCTTATGGATCAGGTCGCGCTCGACCGCCATATCCAATAGCGTCCCGTCCTTGCTGATACCCTCGCCGTAAATGATGTCCACCTCGGCAATGCGGAAAGGCGGCGCAACCTTGTTTTTCACCACT
>JAJFVI010000313.1 GCA_021371895.1 Eubacteriales bacterium
GCGTCCCGCCAGAAGGCGCGCAGGAATGTCGCCTGCTCCGCCCATATCTTTTCCGCGCCCAGCGCTGCACATTCCCTGAGGCCCGCGCGCGCTGCTGCTACTGGGTCGTTTTCGCGGCGACTATCGGCGTAGTAAGCGTATACGGCCATTTCCACGCTCTCCCCGGCGTGCAATGGCCCTGCGCATACCGTTTCGCACGCGGCGGCGCTGACGGTTTGCCGCGTAGGCCACCGGCATTCGTACGCCGTGCGGCAGCACAGCGATAGACCGGAGCGCAGCGTATCCGCCACGGCGTAGGCCTCGCCCCCGTCCAAGCCGATAGAGCGCACCGAAAGGCACTTCAGCGGTTCCGCCGCCACACGGGGGTCGTTGGCCGCCGCGTGGTTGCGCACATCCGCGTTGAGTACAGCCGAAAGCGTCACATCGCCGGTAAAACCCTCCGACGTTACGCGATAACGCAGCAGGAACAACCCTTTATGGGTAAAACTGGTCATGCGGCGCATTTCCACCCGAAGGTCGCCAAGCGCGGTATGCCACAGGCAACGGCGCAGCATAACCCCCGATTGCAGATCAAGCGTCTGTTCCCGCGTGGTCGCTTCCGGCCGGAACATCGAAAAGCGCTCGTCCCCGGCCGACAGACGCACCGTTTGCGTATCCGGCACGTTGACCATCACCTGCTGCGTCTCCGGAAATCCGTATAGCTTTTCGCCATAGCGCACGTCTCGGATCTCGAAAAACGCGTTGATATAGGTGCCCCGAATGCTGTCCACGCCCTCCGCCGCGCCTTCCTCCGGCGCGGCACGCACGCCGAGATAGCCGTTTGCGCAATGGAAAAGCGTTTCGAGGCGCGCAAAATCGCCACGCGTCCAAGACTGCGTCCTGTTCACGATTTACTCCTTCACTGCGCCGGAGGTAATGCCGGACACGATCTGTTTTTGGAATAGCAGGACGATCGCGAGCGTTGGGATAACCACGAGGATGGTCGCCGCGGTAATCTCCCCCCACAGGATGGAAAACTGCGTTCGCAGCGTGTTGATGGCGACCGGCACCGTTTGGAAATCTTTTTCCGCGTTAAGGGTCAGGGTCAACAGGTATTCATTCCAGGCGGAAATGAAGGTCATGATCGCGGTGGTGAACACGCCCGGCGCAGCCATCGGAAAGATGACCTTCCACAGCGACTGCCATTGGGAGCAGCCGTCGATACGAGCGGCTTCCTCCACCGAAATAGGAATCTGCTTGAAGTGCGCCACCATAATCCATACCGCCAACGGCAGCGTGATGGTGGAATACGCCAGCGTGACCCAATAGCTGTTGAGAAGCCTAAACTGATAAAACATGTTGAATATCGGGCCGACAATAATCATCTGCGGGAACATCGATATGCCCAGGATCAACGACATCAGCGCCGTTTTGCCGCGGAAATGGATGCGCGCGATGATATAGGCGGACATGGAGGCCACCATGACCACGTACAGCGTCGTAATGCCGCTGACGATCAGGCTGTTGAACACCGAGTGGAGGATGCCTTTATTGACCACTGTCAGGTAATTGTTAATGGTCGGGTTGATGGCGATCACACGGAATGCCGTTTCCGCACCATAGATTTCGCCGACGGGCTTAAAGGAGGTCACCAGCACCCACAGGAAAGGAAAGAGGTTGATGCAGATGAAGCAAATGATCAGCGCCCACATGAACACATGCCCGATGCGGCGGTGTTGGTCGGGTCCGTCCGGCTGAATCGCGGTTTGGGTCGTCATCCTGCTCACCCTCCCTATTCCTGTATCAATTCCGCGCCCAGCACCTTGACGTACACGAACGCGATCAGTGCCACCATTGCGAACATCGCCACGACGATCACCGAACCGTAGCCGTAGTTGCTTTGTCCGATCATCATTTTATAGGCATAGATGGAAAGCGTTTCCGGCGTGCCCTTAGTGAGTACGGCGATCAGGTCATACACGCGGAACGCGTCCAGCGTGCGGAACAGGAGCGCCACCAGCATGCTGGATTTGAGTAAAGGCAGCGTGATGCTGGTGAAGGTACGTATGGGGCCTGCGCCGTCGATGGAGGAGGATTCGTACAGCCCGCGGTCGATCACCTGAAGCCCGGCCAATAGCAGGAGCGCCATATAGGGCGTGGTTTTCCACACGTCCGCGAGGATTGCGCCGAACATGGTACCGCCGGCCGTGGTCAGCAGCAGTTCCGGCGCGGCGATAATCCCCAGTCGGGTAAACAGCGCCGCTACGATGCCGCTGGTGCCGTCGTACAAGTAGCACCAGATCAGCGCCGACACCGCCGTAGGGATCGCCCAGGGGATGAGCGCGGTGGTACGCACCAGGCCGATACCCCGCATGGCCTTATTCATAATCAACGCCAGCGCCATGCCCAGCAGCAGCTCCACCGATACGGATAGAATGGTAAACACGAACGTGTTCCCCACTGCCTGTCCAAAGCGGTCGTCGCTCACCAGACGGCTGTAATTGGTCAGCCCGATAAAATTGCTGCTTATCAGACACGTTTTCATCTCATCCAGGATTTGTCCGCTTTTCGTCACGATGCGCAGCGTGGGGTATTTTTCGGCGTAACTTTGCGCTACCTGCTCCGTTTCCGCGATCAGTGCGGATATCTCCTGATCAGTCGCGGCGGGAAGCGATATGGTCTTTTCGCTATTCGCATAGGCTGCCTTTTGAGCTTCCAGCTTATCCACAAGCGCCGTCAGCGTTGCCCGGTCGGATTCATCGACGTTTGGAATATCCTTATTCAGGTAGTAGACCAGATAATCGCAATCTTCCACGTACAGCATGGTGTTGAGTGTAGCGGCGGTATACAGCGCATTTTTTGCCTGATTATTGGTCTGGTAATCAAACAGCGTATAGCTAAACGAGGACAGGATCGGGTACAGCGAGAATACTGAAACCAATAAGAGCAACGGCAGTATAAAACAGAATTCTTTCCATGTCATTCTTCGCTGCATGACCTTCACCTCCGCGATGTTGGCAAATGAAAGGCCGCCAGGCGCTCGTCACGCCCAGCGGCCGGTTGTGCATCAGTTCGCCAGGGCGGCTTGGACAGCCGTCACGGTCGCGTCGATTTCGGCGCTGCCGCTTAAGTAGGGGTAGATCGCCTGCTGAAGCGCATCGGATACCTTGGAGTATTCCGCGCTCACAGGGCGGGCGATGGTGGTCTTCAGCGCGTTCTGGAAGCCAACCATGCTCAGACGATCGTCGGATTTGATAATCCGCTCGTCCGTCAGCATCTTGTTAAGCCCCGGCAGGTAGCCGCCTTGCTCGCTCATAATCAGCTGGCCAGCTTCGCTGTTGAGGAACTGCATGAAGGCAAAGGCGCCTTCGGCGTTAGCGCTGTTCTTGTTGATGCCCAGAATCCAGCCGCCGACGGTGGAACCGCCGGGCAGGGGCGCAACCGCGACCTGATCGGTGGTGATGGTGCCTTCACTCTTGATGACGCCCCACTGGTACGGCCAGTTGCGTGCGAACACGCTCTCGCCCTTGACGAAGCTATTGGCGGTTTCGCCTTCGGTGTAATTGAGAATGTTGTCCGGCGATGCCTTGGAATCGATGAATTGCTTCATGATTTCCAATCCGCCCTTTACGTCCGTCCAGTTGGAGGTAAACTCGTTGGCGTTGCATACGAGGCCCTCATACAACGCGGCCTGGAACACGAAGCCTGTGGTGGTTCCGCCCTGACCAGCGTATGTCTCCGCCATGGCCAGCAGATCAGCCCAGGTATAAGTACCCGCAATCAGCTTGGCGGCGTCTTCCTGGCTTACGATATCCGTGCGGAAGTAGAGCATGCCCAGATCGGGGAAGAACGGAAGCACATACTGCTTGCCGTTGTAGTTGCCGGAAGCCATGGAACCGGCGTTGTAGTCCGCTACGTTGAGTCCAGCGTCGTCCAGCATCATATCCAACGGCATAATGTAGCCGGAGGCGGCGAATTCGCCCGCCCAGACCACATCCATGGAGATGATGTCGTATTCGCTGCTGCCCGCCTTAAGCGAGGTGGTCAGCTGTTCGCGCATCGCGCCGGAATCGTTGGTCATGTCCACCCACTCGACCATGTAGTTGGTCTGGGAGGCGTTAAAGGCATCAACCACCGCCTGCGTTGCGGGGGTGGAATCGGCCTGCGCGGCGAACTTGACGGTTACGGGTTCGGCCAGCGCTGCGGTTGTGGCAAGCACCAGCGCGACAGATAACAGAATAGCCAGCATTTTCTTCATTGAATTTCCCTCCTAATTATCCATACGATGGGAAGAGGCTGTTTGTCTCCTCCCCTTCTACTAGCAGTATATTCCTTCCAAAAAGATTTGTATTCCACATTTCCGATGTTTATGTTATTATTTTGATGTCCACTTTGTCCAATCCGGGAGGTTTTACGATGGAAGAGAACGAACTGGCCCAACGGGCCCGCTATTTTCATTATACCACACGGCTGCCGATATTTTGGTACCGCGGGGATAAGTTGGTCGCCGCACTGCCCCAGCAGACGTCGCTGACGGCCACGCTGCTTGGGGAGCCGGACGCACCCCTCTCCGGGCTGAAACTGGACACGGTCCCCGGCGGTGGTGTGGCGCCCGTGGAAAACGCGTATGCGGAACGGTACTTTTATCTTCATGCCGGCGGGGAGGAACTGCTGATCTGCGGTCCCTTCTGCGCCGATACCTTTACGGAAAGCGACGTGCCGCGGCTGATCCGCTCACTTCGGCTTCCGCTGGACAAACGCGAACACCTCGCCGCGCACTACGCGGCGCTTCCGCGCTTCAGCGAGATGAACGTATACTACATTGGATTATTTCTCCAAAAAACATTTCTGGACGAAGCCGACGCGCCCGCGGTGCAGGCGGAACTGCCCAGCGATCAGGATCTGGCCCAGCGATTTTATCAAAACGCCTACCGTAACCGCATGTCGATGTTCCAGCATCCTCCCTATTTTTTTGAACAGGAGATCACCCGCCAGATCATCCACGGTGATCGCGAGCACGCCATGCAGCTGTTGGAGGAACTGAACCGCCTCACGCGCGCCACCCTAGCCGATACGCCGCTTAGGTCGCTAAAAAATTCACTCATCGCTTCGGTAACGCTGTTCACACGCGCTGCTATCACCGGCGGCGTACCCAGCGACGAAGCGTTCACCATGAGCGACAACTTCATCCAGACCATTGAGAAGCAAAGCGACATGCGAGGGCTTTCCACCATAGAGGAAGCGATTATCCTCCGTTTTATCGACCGGGTGGAGCGCCACAACAGGCAGCGGTATTCCAGCCTGATCCGGCGGACGATCGCCTATGTGGACGAGCATCTGTCCGAACCG
>JAJFVI010000147.1 GCA_021371895.1 Eubacteriales bacterium
CGCGCCGAGAAGCACATCGCCGACTACGTTCTCACCAGCGCTAAGGACGTGCTTTATATGACCATCACGGAGCTTGCCAGCGCATGCGATGTGGGCGACACAAGCGTATTCCGCTTCTGCAGGCATTTAGGGAAAAACGGATATCAGGATTTTAAGGTGGATTTGGCGCAGGCCGTGAGCGAAACGCACGCCCTGCCGCAGCTGAAGAACTGCATCGTCGACTGTTCCGATTCGACCGACGTCATGGTCCAGAAAGTGCTGAACAACAGCATTGCTGTGCTCAAGGAAACCTACCAGCTCATCGAGCCTTCCACGCTCAGGGCCACAGTTCGGTTGTTGAGCAAAGCCGGACACATTTGTTTTTTTGGAGTCGGCGCTTCCTCCGCCTCCGCCACGGAGGCCAGTAACCGTTTCCTGCGCGTGTGCGCCAAAACGGAATGCGTACAGGACGCCCGGATGCAGATGATGCGCGCCGCCTTGATGACCAAGGACGATGTCGCAATCCTGTTTTCGTATTCCGGCGCTACCAAGGAAACCGTGGCCATTGCACAGAACGCCAAGATCGCCGGCGCCCATACCGTTTGTATCTCCCGCTTCTCCCATTCTCCGCTTGCGGAAATCTGCGACCTTCTGTTTTTATGCGGCGGTAACGAAGGCCCGCTGCAAAGCGGCAATATGAGCGTGAAATCCGCCCAACTCCTGATTATGGAAGTGCTCTACATCGCCTATTGCCAGGAAAATCCGGAGGAATGCGAGCGTCTGTGCCATATCACCAGTGAAGTTTTGCAGCGCGATAAGATTTCGTAGCCCTTCTTCGCTAGTGCCGAATCAAGCCCCGGCCCGGAGCCCGCTGGGTTAGGGCAGGATGCGTCCGCTGCCGCTTTTACGCCGTGATTACCACGGCGTTTTTGTTTGCGCAGGATCGTTTTACCTCGTTTTCCCCCAACTTTAACGGCATCGACACAATACGTGCAAAAGCTGACACCGCCTTGGTTCCTCCCCGGGATATCGTTTCCCCCTGTGCTTGTCAAACCCGGTGCGGAATGGTACAATGCAAGCGCAATCATCCGTTTGAGGGGGCGCATCTATATGAATTCATCCCCGCGTATCGTCGTCGTCGGCGCAGGCGCCATCGGCGGCATCACCGCGGCACTCCTTAAAAAGGGCGGTCGCGACGTGACGCTCGTATGCAAGCATCAGGAAATCGCAACACTGGCTGCCGGCCGCGGGCTGCGCATAACCGGCGTAAAAGGCTCCTTTTCAGTGCCGCTGCACGCGGTGGCAGCCATTGAGGAACTTAGCGGCTTTTATGACATCGCGTTGATCGCGACCAAGGCGTACGACATGCCCGCCGCCGCCCGCCTGCTGCTGCCTTTCCTTACGCCGGACGCAATGGTGCTCAGCCTGCAAAACGGCATCTGCACCGATGCGTTGGCAACGGTGGTCGGCAAGGAACGCACGGTGGGGTGCGTCATCGGTTGGGGCGCAACCATGCACGTACCCGGCGAACTGGAAATGACCAGCACCGGGGAGTTCATTATCGGGCGGATACAGGGCGACCAGAGCGCGCTCGCGCCCGTACGGGAGGCGCTTAGCTGCGTTGTGGAGACCGTGGTGAGCGACGATATTCTGGCCGAGCTCTACAGCAAGCTGATCGTCAACAGCTGCATTACCTCTCTTGGGGCGATCTGCGGTCTGCGGCTGGGCGTAATGATGAAACGCAAGCAAGCGCGCAAAATTTTTCTGGGTGTAATCGCCGAGGCGATGGCCGTAGCGAAAGCGATGAATTTAAAAGTACCGCCTTTCGGCGGCAAGCTGGACTACGAAAAGCTGATGCGCGGCAACCACGCGTGGGATCGGTTTCGCCGCCACCTGACCATCCGGATTGTGGGGCTGAAGTATAAAAACTTAAAAAGCTCCAGCCTCCAATCGCTGGAGCGCGGGCGGCCAACGGAAATCGATTATTTCAACGGCTATATCGCCAACAAGGGCAATGCGCTGGGCGTGCTTTGCCCCGTCAACCGTCGGCTGACCGCCATGGTCAAGGAAATCGAAGGGCATAAGCGCAGCATCAAGGAAGAAAACCTGTTCGATCCGGTGTTCCGCAAGCTCTAGCGCCTGCCGCAAAAACAATCGACTTTCACACAGCAAACCGCCCTTCCGACGCCTGATGCCGGGAGGGCGGTTGTTTGCTTTGGATTTATATCCGGTTGTGTTGAAAAGAAGCGGCTTTTACTCCACCGATTTGGTCGCGATCACGTCCACGCCCGTGCCGCAAACATCAGGGCAAACCACGTCCCCCATGCGCACAGGCGGCGTAAGGCGCAGCGCCTCGATGGCGCGCATACAATCGAAAATTTTCTCTTTGGGAATAGCCGTGCGCGTTTTGACGCTCACGGGCATTTTGCGATCCTCTACCGTCACCACGGCCGTAACCATGCGTTTGGGTGCTATGCTCTCCTGTTTGGCGTATTCCACGCCGCGCTTGCAGCTGTTGCCGGTAATGCCAGTCACTTCGCCGTTTTCCACGTTGACCGTCATGCGGCAGCCGACGGGACAATTGATGCAGGTAATTACTTTGTCCATGCGCACAGCCCCCCGTCCGCGTCGATCCGCACGGTGACAGTTTCACCTGTCAGCGCGGCGACGACCTCCGCCTTTAATGTGATATCCGCCATTTCGCCCGGCGCGAGTATGCGGCGCTTCACCTTGAAAATTTCCGTTTCCCCGTCCAGCACGCGCACCGTTGCATTTTCAAATACGCACGAGGGCCGGAACATGACGCGCACGGCACGGGCGGTTTCCCCCGGCTGTGGCAGGCGAATGCGTTGCGGCACTGCCCCGCGTACGCCCTCTCCGTCCACGATCGGCGCAATTCTCTCGTTCTTATATTCACCCTTGGCGAACGCCGCCGCAGCCTCGCCGGCGCGGAAGCTTTCCTCACTGACGAAATCCACCAGATCATGCACATGCAGCACGTTTCCGCAGGCAAAAATACCGGGTTGATCGGTTTGCAGAGTATCGTCCACCACAGCGCCCTGCGTGGCGGGGCTTAACATGACCCCCGCGAGCTTGCTCAATTCGTTTTCCGGTATCAGCCCTACGGACAGCAGCAGCGTATCGCAATCGAAGTGCGTTTCCGTACCCGCAATGGGCCGGCGAAGCCCGTCCACCTGCGCGACGGTCACGCCCTCGAGCCGTTCTCTCCCTTGAATGTCCACTACCGTATGGTTGAGCAGCAGCGGAATATCGTAGTCGTGCAGGCATTGGACGATGTTGCGGTTGAGCCCGCTGGAATAGGGCATGATTTCCACACACGCAAGCACTTTAGCACCCTGCAGGGTCATGCGGCGCGCCATAATCAACCCGATGTCCCCGCTGCCGAGGATGACTACCCGCCTGCCGGGCAT
>JAJFVI010000156.1 GCA_021371895.1 Eubacteriales bacterium
CCAACGGATGACCTCCTTTTGCTTTGTTGCAGTTGTCAGGCCGCAACTTAGTATAGCAAAAGGAGCTTTTTTGTCATCATCAACGGCAGAAACCTTTTATTGAACCACTGGCCTAGCCAGTGGTTTTCAGTATACAAGAAAACTGATACAGATGAGTTCTGTTGCAGTAAGTGTGAACAAATGTTGATTAACATTATGGAGTCAGAAGATCCCGATAGCAAAGAAAAAGCGAAAATGTATCTATCTACATATGCAAGTAAGGTAGAAGAAAGAGAGGTGAAGAGCTTTATTAAAGACGTTCTTGAAAGTAGTTCCGATTCTGTTCAAAATAAACAATATTCGGAGGGAACCGATTCTGTCTGGGTTTCAGGCCTAAAAGTGTTTACATGGATAGGATTTTTTATAATCATAATCTCTGGTTGCATAATCGGTATCCCATACTTTTCCTATGAAATCGGTACTGGTATTTTTATAATTTTAATTTTCTTTATCGTTGCATTTTTAAGTGCTGCTGGTATTATGGTTTTTCTTGGCATGGTGGAAAATATTGAAACCATAAAAAACCAGCTCGAAAAGAAGGGCTGACTTATAGGCAGGAAGATACATGGGAAAGTAAGCGATTTTTAAAGCTGCTCCCGTAGTATTCTCACCACGGGAGCTTTTCTATTCATTTCCGTCACCTGAACACCACCTGCGTTAAAAACAGGATGAACGCCGCGCCCGCCAGACCGAACACCAACACGATCAGTAGCCCCGCCCCCACGGCGGAAAACATGTATCGGTGCATTTCCCGGCGCGTCATTGGCTCCGCAGGCGCTTTCGCCTCCGGCTCGGTTTTCTCGGTGGTATGCCACGGCATGCCGTCCACGTTCATAGGCGCGATGATGCGTCCGTCGTCCCCGGGGTCGGGTTTCCTGCCGCGCTCTTTTCTTTTCATGGCAATCCTTCTCCATCATAGAGGTGGCAAGCCACAAAGTGCCCCGGCTCTATTTCGCGCTGCGAAGGCTCCTCGATTTTGCAGCGCTCCATGCAGCGGTTGCAGCGGGTATGGAATTTACAGCCATTGGGGGGATTGGCGGGCGAGGGGATACTGCCTTCCAGAATGATGCGGTTCATCTTAACGTCGGGGTCGGGAACCGGAATCGCGCTGAACAGCGCAACGGTGTAGGGGTGCAGCGGCCGGTTAAATACGAGGGCCTTGGAGCCAAACTCCACCAGCTTTCCCAGATACATGACCCCGATCGTATCGCTGATATGCTCCACCACGCTCAAATCGTGCGAAATAAACAGGTACGTCAGCCTGAATTCCTTTTGCAAATCCTTGAGCAGGTTAATGATCTGCGCCTGTATGGATACGTCCAGCGCGCTTACCGGCTCATCGCACACAATGAACTCCGGATTTAACGCCAGAGCGCGCGCAATGCCGATACGCTGGCGCTGCCCGCCCGAAAACTCATGCGGGTAGCGATCCTTATGGTAGGGCATCAGGCCGCATATGGACATGGTTTGATCCAGATGCGCCTCGTACTCCTTTTCGGGCACGATATGATGCTCCCGCACCGCCTCGCCGATAATCTCGCCCACGGGCAGGCGCGGCGAGAGGCTGGAATAGGGATCCTGAAAGATGATCTGCATTTTGGGGCGAAGCTGGCGCAGTTCCTCCCGCCCAAGGGCGTGCAGATCCTGCCCGTTAAACAACACCGTTCCGGCCGTTTTCTCCGTGAGGCGCAGCAGCGTGCGCCCGATGGTTGATTTGCCGCAGCCGCTCTCGCCCACCAATCCCATGGTAGTGCCACGCTCAATGCAAAAGGATACGTCGTCCACCGCCTTAACGGCGTTGACCGAATGCTGCAGGAAACCGCCCTTGATGGGGTAGTATTTTTTCAGGTTGCGTACTTCAACCAGCGTATCCACGCCTTTGCCGCGATCAGTCATGGGGCGTTTCCTCCTTTACTGCATGCGCACACCGGTAGCAGTTGACTACGTGGGTGTCCGACAGACGGTATTCGGGAGGATACAGGCCAGCGCACGCAGGCAGGGACAACTCGCAGCGGTCGCGGAAATAGCAGTAATTCGGCATATTGATGGGGTTGGGTACCTTGCCGGGGATGGAATACAGGCGCTCGACCTGCTGGTTCACCACGGGTCTGGAGTTGAGAAGCCCGATGGTGTAGGGATGCGAGGGGTTTTTAAACACCTCACGCACGGTACCCTTTTCCACCACACGGCCCGAATACATCACAACCACGAAATCCGCCATTTCGGCGATGACCCCCAGGTCATGCGTGATGAGCATGATGGAAGAATTGATCTTCTCCTTCAAACTGTACAGCAGTTCCAGTATCTGCGCCTGGATGGTCACATCCAGCGCCGTAGTCGGCTCATCTGCGATAATCAGCTTGGGGGACAGTGCCAACGCCATGGCGATCATCACGCGTTGGCGCATGCCGCCGCTGAGCTCGTGCGGGTACATGCGGTACACCCCGTTGCTGTTGGCAATGCCCACCGTTTCCAGCATTTCGATGGTGCGCTGTTTCACCTGATCCTTGGACATCGCGCGGTTATGCAGGGCGATCACCTCATCCACCTGCATCCCCACACGAAACACCGGGTTGAGGCTGGTCATCGGCTCCTGAAAGATCATGGATATTTCCCGGCCCCGGATTTTGCGCATCACCTCGGTGGGGGTTTGCGCGATGTCCAGCACGCCGCCGTCACCGCTGAACCGAATGCTGCCGCTGATGATCTGCCCCTGCGGGCGCTGCACCAGCTGCATGAGGCTTAAGCTGGTGACGCTCTTTCCGCAGCCGCTTTCGCCCACAACACCTACGGTTTTCCCCCGGGGGATGTCGAAACTTACGCCGTCCACCGCCTTTACCGTGCCGATGTCGGTGAAAAAATAGGTGTGCAGGTCGTCGAACTCGACGATGTTATCGGGATTGCGCATCTGGGTCGTATAGTCCGCCAGAGGCACGTTTTTCCGCTCGCGCCGTTTTTCCAACTCTCCGGTAATCTTGCGGTTTTGTTTGCTGATGCGCCGCGATTCCTTTGCGGAGATATATCCGGCGGCATTGGTCTTCTTGCTCATGGAATATCTCCTTATCGTTTCATTTTCGGGTCGAACGCATCGCGCAGACCGTCGCCGATGAAGTTGAACCCGAGCACCGTCAGCAGGATCAGGAACCCGGCGGGGATCCATACGTACCAATAGTTGGTCATGACATAGATGTTGCTGACAGCGTTGATAATGGAGCCCCAAGACGCCAGCGGATATTTAACCCCCAGCCCCAGAAAGGACAGCGTCGCTTCGGTGAGGATGACGTCGCCCAGCGTCATTGTCGCGATGACGACCAGCTGCGGGATCACGTTAGGCACCAGATGGCGAAAGATTCGGCGTTTCACCGAGATCCCCGTGGCTTCCGCAGCGGTCATGAACTCCTGTTCGCGCAGGCTTAAAATCTGCCCGCGCACCACGCGCGCAATGCCCGGCCAGCCTAATACACCCATGGCGATCATCAGGACAAAGATACGGTAGGTCGGTTTCACCTTCTCCGCATCCATGATAGCACCTATAATGATGAACAGCGGCAAGCCGGGGATACAGTTGAAAATATCCACCAGACGCATCAGCAGGTTATCCACCCATTTGCCAAAGTAGCCCGCAATGCCGCCCAGCACAACACCGAGAATGGTTTCCAGCAACACCACCACAAAGCCGATCAGCAGCGAAACGCGGCCGCCGTACATCAGGCGGGTCAACACATCCATACCGTTGCCGTCGGTACCCAGCGGGTGCTCCCAGGAAGGCGGCGAATACATGTTGATCTGGTATGTCTCCAGTTCCGTGCGGATAACGTATTCGTTCGTGCCGTGCTCCAGCAGATACAGCCTATCCTCGCCCGTCTCGTCTTGAAGTACGAAACTGGTTTGCTTCCCAGTGATCGCCGCCTGCACGGCGGCCGCGAAGCCCTCGGGGAAAACCGTGCCGACCTGCGAGGCTTTCATCAGGAAATGGGAGGCCTGCGAAATCACCATGCCATCCTTGTCTGTGAAAATGGCGACGCCATCCTCGGAAAGGAGGAGGGTATACGTCTGCTCCCCAACGGAAAATTTGGCGTCCTGCCCGCCCTGTATGGCTTGCTCAGCCGCCAGCCGGAAAGCGTAATTCTCGTCAAGATCGCCGGTGAAAATCAGCTTGGAGGCAAGCGCGAGATCCTCCTGCTTATACACTTCCGCTTCCACTTTGGATGCTTTCAGGAGGAACGATTGCCCATCATTGGTCGTAAAGCTGGTTTCTCCGGCGGCGAGGGCTTCGTTGAATTTCGCCATAAAATCGTCCGGCAGTACAATCCCGTCCGCGGGCTGAAGCTTGAACTGATTTTTAATTCCTTTTCCGGAAGCAAATAGGCTGGTGCCCGTTACGCGGTAAAAATCCTTGCCTTCCTTTTCCAGACCGTAAACGCTGCCCCCGCTTTCGAAGGTGCTTTCGTTTTTCAGGATAGCCAGTATCATTTTGCTCTTCGCGGTGCTGTCAAACGTTTGGTTTTCCGCCAAAATGTAGCGGAACTCGTTGTTCTCCGTCGCCACGGCGTATAGCTTATTCATAAGCTCGTAATCCTTGAACACCTTGCTTTCGGTGTACGGGGTCACAACGCCGCCCAGAAAGCTGAACAGGAACATAAACAAAATGATAAACGCGCCGGTAATCGCCAGACGGTTACGTACAAAGCGCTTGAATACCAGCATCCCCGGGGAAAGCACTTTCAGGCGGCGTTCGTCGTCCAACGCCAACGGTTCGCCTGCCGGGACGAACGGTTGCTCCTCTAAAGAGGGACGGTTGTCTTGCATGTCCATCGTCAGCCCCTCCTTTACGCGATGCGTACGCGCGGATCTACGACCGCGTACAGAATATCGGCAATCAGCGTACCCATCAGCGTGAGCACAGCGATAAACATCAGATAGAACATGGTAAAGGGTATATCCCCTTCCAGAATCGCCAGGTAGGATGTGTACCCGATGCCGGGAATCTGAAAAAGTGTCTCGGTGATCATCGCGCCCCCGAACAGGCTGGGCAGCGTACCGCCGATGATCGTAACTACCGGGATTAGCGTGTTGCGAAAGGCGTGTTTATTGATGACCGTACGTTCCGGCAAGCCCTTGGCACGGGCCGTACGGATAAAATCGCTGTTGAGCACTTCCAGCATGTTGGTGCGCGTGTATCGCATCAGATCGCCAACGCTTACGATCGTCAGCGTCATAACCGGCATAATATAGTGCTTGGCCACATCCAGCGCCTGCCCCAACGAATCCAGCGTAAGATAGTTTCGCCCCACCTTGCCGAACAGATCCAGCCACCCGAGATGAACGGAGAAAAACAATTTCATCAGCGTGGCAAAGAAGAAGGTCGGAAGCGAAATGCCGATCAGGGCAAAAATCGTAATCGCGTAATCGGTTGTGCTGTACTGCTTTCGTGCGGACAGAATCCCCAGCGGTATGGCAATCACAACCCGCAAAATCAAGGTGGTGAACGCTAGCCAGAAAGAATCCCAAATCACCCGGGAAAATTTCTCCGTCACGGGAATGGTGAATTTCCAGGAATCTCCGAAGTTACCCGTTGCGATCTTGCTGATCCAGCTGAAGAACCCCGTGACCACATTGCCACCCATACCGTACTGCTCGTTCAGGATCCTCAACCATTCGGTGTAGCTTTTCGCGCCGGGCAGCTGCGCGCGTTCCATTGCTTTGTGCTCCACAAAAGAGGTCGGTATCGACCGCATGATGCCGTAGATGACCATCGACACAAAAAACAGGATGACGATACTCAACAAGATGCGCTTGAGGATGTATCTTTTCATCTGCGCACCTCCTTACTTTCATTTGCGTTGCGCGTGAACAGGCAACCCCTCTGCCCGCCAATGCCGGTAGGAATAACGTTTAATAGGAACATATGCGCCGTAAAGAAAGCCGAACAGATAAGACGCTCAGTTTTCCCAAAAGGGTGGAGCTTGCGGGCTTTCGCCCGCAAGCTCCTGAAGGGGAATGCGGTTTCAGCTGAGTGCGGGCTTAGTTCAACTCAAGCTTCTCAATCTCCAGGTTAAAGCCCCAATAGGTGGTGATGTCCGGCGTCAGCGTGGCGATGTTTACGCGTTCGGTGCTGAAGATTACCGCGTTCTGGCGCTGATATACGGGCAGTTCCACAGCCCAGTTGATTACGCGATCCAAAGCAGCCTTGTAGATCGCCTTGCGGTATCCCTGATCCGCACTGTTGCGCGCGTCCATAATCAGCTGATCCAGCTCGGGATCGGCAAGCATGTACTGGTTGCTGTCGGTGCCGCCGGCGCCGATGATGTTATTGGAATGGTAAACCTGGTACATATCCGGGTCGATGGTCGCGCCCCACGCCATGCAGAAGAGCTGCGCAGAAACACTCTTTACCTTGTCCAGCAAAACGCTGAAGTCGGAAACATCGCTGATGGTCAGGGTGATACCCACTTTCGCCAGCAGCGCCTTGGCGTCGGTCAGGATACCGAAGGAGGGGTGGTCGCCGGTGCCGCCGCCGCCGATGATGGCTTCGTACTCCATCAAGGCGCCTTCGGGCGCTGCGGTGAACATGCCGGTGGCCTCGTCGTAGGTATAGCCCGCGGCCTTCAGGTAACCGGTGATAGCGGTAAGCGCGGCGGCTTCCTTTTCTTCCATGGTCATATCGGCGGTGTAGATGTCGTTTCCGTCGATGTCGGTAGAGAAGGCAACCTTATAATCCGCGTCGGTTTTCTGCGGAGCCGCCCAGGAGGTGTTGGAAATGGGGTAGTTAATAACGGAAGCGATTTCGCCGTAATAACTGTCGACAACCACTTCGCGGTACAGCGCCAGCGCGGTAAACAGGGCACGGCGCAGATCCTTGGAGGCATCGGAGCCCGCTTCGCCGCCCACGCACACATTAGTGGCTGTGATGCCGATGTAGCCGTAGCCGAGGTTATCTACGGTGCTGGTGTAGAGCTTATCGCCGTCGAGTGTGCCGCCGTTGGCGTCCTTGATGGTCGCGATCGTATCCTTGTTAAAGGAGGGATCGGAGGCATCCAGGGTGCCGGTGAGCACGCCGCTGGTCTTATCCGCGTCCAGCGTTTCCTTCAGCTGGATGTACTTGATTTTAGGAGCGCCCTTGTAATACAGGTCGTTGGCCTCCAGATAGACGATCTTGTTTTCGTACTTGACGAACTTGTAGGGGCCGGCGCCCAGCGGCTGGGTCGTCTTGGCCTGAATCATGCTCAGGTCGCCGAAGGGGAAGCCGAACTGGTTGTTTTCGTAGTTATACTGTGCAGTATCGCCGTAATAGTGCAGCGGAGCGACTACCACACCCAGCAGTGAGTACACGGCGGGCGCCGAGAACCCCTTCACGGTGAGGGACACGGTATAATCGTCCAGCTTCTTGATGCCGGCGATGTTGGGCACGCCCGCGGCCGCTTCCGGCTCCGCCTTGGCCTGCGTCTCAACGAAAGCGGACTGGGCGATTGCCAGCGTGGAGGTTGATGACACACCCGCCATCTCCACGTCGAAGAAGTTTTCAGGATTGCCCGCGTACTTGGCGACCACCTCGTCGTAGCATTCCTCAATGGAGGGATACTCGCCGTTGGCAAGGGTATAGGTCTTGCCGGTTTCAGGGAAGCTGAGCACGCCAGCGTCGTAAGCGGCAAAGCCCCACATCACCATGCCGAACGCGCGCGCCACAGCAGGATCCGCGGTAACCTGCTCGGGCGTGGCTTCGATGAAGCCGGTGTAATCGGCAACGTTATAATTCACAACCACGTAATCGATAATCGCCTGCACATCGGTGGTCCAGGCTTCCTTCAGCCCGGCCCAGAAGGCGTCCTGCTGTTCCTGTGTCCATCCGTCTCCATCCGCCAACACATGGTCGGCGCCGGCAGCGTAGATGGCCTTGACCAGCGTATCGTACTTATTATAAATATTCTCAGGCGTCTGGGTCTGGTAAGCTTTCAAGCCGAGGATATCATAGCTGTTCAGGGAAGAAATGCCCGTGTAGCTGGGATCCAGCAGCACATAATAGTTGAAAA
>JAJFVI010000158.1 GCA_021371895.1 Eubacteriales bacterium
GGTGGGTTCGCGGCCCAGCTCTTGGAGGAGCTGTTTTGAGGCATTTCGCAGCTTGCTGAGGACGTCGATCATATGGACGGGCACGCGGATTGTGCGTGCCTGATCGGCAATTGCCCTGGTAATTGCTTGGCGAATCCACCAGGTGGCGTAGGTGGAAAACTTATATCCCTTGCGGGAGTCGAATTTATCCACCGCCTTGATGAGGCCCAGATTCCCTTCCTGAATCAGATCCAGAAAGAGCATACCGCGCCCCACGTACCGCTTTGCAATAGAAACCACCAGCCGCAGGTTGGCTTCGGTGAGCTTTTTTTTAGCGTCGTCGTCTCCCGCTTCCATACGCTTGGCAATTTCGATCTCCTCTTCGGCGGTGAGCAGAGGAACTTTACCGATCTCTTTAAGGTACATCCGTACGGGATCATCGATGCTGACGCCGTCGGGAACGCTCAGGTCGATCTTCTCCGGCTCTACCAGCTCGTCGACGGGCACAGGGTCAAACTCGGTAACCACATCTACCCCCATATTCTCGAGCGTCTCATAGATCTTGTTAATCTGCTCGGCATCAATTTCCAACTCCATCGCCTGGGTGGCGACTTCGTCGCGGGTGATCGTACCTTTGTTTTTAGCATCCTCGTATAGCTCGTTGAGTTTCAACTTGATCGCCTCAGGCGAATGGTTGCTCAACTTCATCACTCCTTCACATGGGAAAGCCGTATCGTGCGCGCGGGGGAGAGGGCGGCCCAAACAGCATAGAGAGGGGGGGTAAAAAACGTTTAGGGCCTGCCAAACGGTTTAAACTGGAAAGAGAGGTGATGAAACCGCTTTTCCAGGGTCGGTGGAGAGGGCGGGTCAGGTGTCGTCGAGGCGTCTGATTTGTTCCATCAGCCGCATGGCGTGCTGTGTGCGAATGGAACGTTCGCCTTCAGGTACATTCGGCAAGCTGCGCTGAATTTCCTCTAATTCCGTTTCGAGCTGCGCACGGTGCATCCGCCGGAGGCAATCCTGCGCCATGCGCATCAGGCCGGTAACGTCTTCCTCGGTCTGGATGCCCAGAATCACGCCGATCATAGCGCGGATTTCGTCATCGGGCTGGCTCTCCATCAGGGCGGCGACGCTTTCGCCTGCCAGCAGCGCCTCGCAGATAGCGCGCAGTTTGGGATCGGCGAACTCTTCCGCGGTTACCGCGCCATCGGGCAGCCTGCCCGTGGCCAGCACCGCCAGCAGCGTGCAGGCCGTCATGTCGATCCGTTTGGCCTCATCGGCCTGCTTGCGGAACCCTTCGCGTTTGGGGACGTACAGGCGTTGTTTTTGCGGAGAAACCCCGATCTGTTCCAAGAGCACATCGCGGGAGAAACCGCTGTCCATGGCAAGCTGTTTTAAGTGGTTTTCCAGTTCCACAGGCTCACGCACCGTGCGCAGGATCGTTGCCGAGGCTTTGGCATAGCCTGTGCGGCCTTCCTCGGCGGAGAGATCGAAGTGATCCTTTTCCCGCCGCATCCGGTAGGTGACGCCGGAAACGGGCTTGAGTGCCGTAAAGGCGTCCACGCCTTCCTGACGGATAAACTCGTCCGGGTCCAGACCGCCTGGAAAGTCCAATACACGTACAGGCACGCGCTCTGCTTCCAGCACATCCAACCCGCGAAGGATTGCTTTTTGTCCGGCGGCGTCGCCATCGTAGGCCAGCCATACTTCCGGGGCGAAACGGGTGAGCAAGCGCGCCTGTTCGGGCGTCAGCGCCGTGCCCAGCGTAGCGGCCACGCCCTCCACGCCGAACTGCGACAGCGCCACCACGTCCATGTAGCCTTCCACCAGAATGACCCGCGTCAATCCCCGCGCCTTGCGCAGCATGTTGGCGGCGAAAACGTTGAAACGTTTGTTGAAAGCCGGAGTATCAGCGGTGTTTAAGTACTTAGGCTGCGCGTCGCCCATGGCGCGCCCGCCAAAGCCCAGCACGTTACCATAGGCATCCAGAATGGGGAACATCACACGATGGCGGAACATATCCGAAACGCGGTTCTCCCGCCGGATCACAAGCCCCGCGGCGATCAGCTCCTCCTCGGTGAAGCCTTGGGATAATAACGTACTTTGGATGCTGACCCCGGTAGACGCTCCGATGCCAAAACGGCGGATAACTGCGTCGCTCAAGCCCCGCTTTTGCACGTAGGTGAGCGCTGTTTGTCCCTGCGGCTGCCATAGCGTCTGGTGGTAAAGCTTCGCCGCCGCCTGATTGGCCAGATAAATGCGTTCCCGCAGGGTGCGCCGACGCTCGTAGGCCGGATCATCCTGCATTTCGGGAAGGGGCATACGGCAACGATCGGCCAGCAGCTTGACCGCCTCGGTAAAATCCAGCCGCTCAATCTCCATCACAAACTGGATAACGCTGCCGCCCGCCTTGCAGCCAAAGCAGTAATACACCTGCTTTTGCTCGTCCACGTTGAACGACGGGGTCTTTTCGTTGTGAAACGGGCACAGACCAACGTATCTATGCCCGTTCTTCTTCAGCGGTACATATGACGACACGACCTGCACGATGTCCGCGCGAATACGCAGCTCGTCCAGCCACGCCGGAGGAAACCTACCCGCCATTCCCGTTTCACCCTCTATCCTGATTCGCCGCGTTCAGTTGGTTTCCTGCCGAGAAAATGAACAATTTACCGACCCAGTCTTGAAACACCCACAAGGGCGAAACGGACGGATTACCGGGTGGCAAAATCGTTTGGAACGAATATGGAAGTAAAATCATTGGTGGCGTAGCGGTCAGTCATACAGGCCAGAAAATCGCACACGGCACGGTCAACCCCGGTTTGATAAACGATCTGCACGTACTCTGCGGGCATAAGCGAGGGATTTTGAACGTAGTGGGCGTACAGGGCGCTGAGCACGTAATCGCAGCGCTTCTCCTCTTCCTGCCGCCAACTATCGTTATATACGTTCTCGAACAGAAAAGCCCGCAGTTCTTCGCTGGCCTCGTTGATCTCCGGGCTCATGCGCACGTAAGGCTGATCGGCGCTGTTTTGCACGACATCCAGAATCATAGTGTTGATACGCTTGCTGTGCGTATCCCCCAGCACCGTTACACAGCGGTGGGGCAATTCGAAAGCCTTGAGCACGCCGCCGCGGATGGCGTCGTCGATGTCATGGTTAATGTAGGCGATGCGATCGGCGCGGCGCACGCACCAGCCTTCCAGCGTGGCGGGTTCATCATTGCCGCTGTGGGTGCGGATGCCGTCGCGCACTTCCCAAGTGAGGTTGAGGCCCTTGCCATCCTTTTCAAGCACATCCACCATACGCAGGCTCTGCACGTTGTGCTCAAAGCCGCCGGGCATCAGGCGGTCGAGCGTCTTTTCCCCGATATGCCCAAACGGGGTGTGCCCCAGATCGTGCCCCAGGGCGATAGCCTCGGTCAGATCCTCGTTCAGGTGCAGGGCTCGCGCCAGCGTGCGCGCCACCTGCGAAACCTCCAGTGTGTGCGTCAGCCGCGTGCGGTAATGATCGCCCTTGGGGGCCAGAAAGACCTGTGTTTTAAATTTCAGCCGCCGGAAACCCTTGCAGTGGATAATGCGATCCCGGTCACGCTGGAAATCCGTACGCACGTCGCAGGGTGGCGTCGGCTGCTGCCGACCCCGCGTATCCGCGCTGCGTACGGCATAGGGAGATAGCCATTGCGCCTCGTGCTGCTCCCATTGCTCGCGAATGGTCATGCGCCAGCCTCCTTTATTCCCATAGTGAGTATTCCGTACCGAGTCCCGATTTTCCTTGTTACGGGAAAGGCATTGCGTAAATGTTTCATTACGCGGCAGGGAAACGACAGGCACGCGACTTGCGGCACGCGCGGGTACGGCGCGCGCTTGGTCGGTACGCCAACAACCGCCCGGACGAATGCCCGAGCGGCTGTTGGCGGCTGTTCGGTTTATCAGCGTTTCGCAGGCGGAGGCATTTGCCGTGCGGGCCGGGGGGCGCTGCTATGCGTGGCGGACGGAGTTATCATCAGCGATGGCCTTCTCTGGCGGTACCAGGGTGCTGATGATGCGTGTGCGGCTCAGCGCGCTATGCGGTAGCTGACTGCTGCGGTTGAGGACGCGTAGTATCGTCCATACTACGCAAACCGTGTAAATCAGCATCAGCAGGAACCATATAAGCAACGTAGGCCACGCCATGTTGTCATCATCCGTTGCGTGCTGTAAAAACAGCAGCGCTCCGAAGGGCAGTGGAATGACACCGTAATATAATAGCGAATACCGTACGGCGCATTGCCAGAGCTTTGGGCGGCTGTCATCGCGCGCGTCCACTAGGCGGAGGTGGGTAAGCCGCTTGCCGATGGTCAGACCTTTTTGCAGCCATTCTCCGAAGATGAAATACAGCATCACCATGGCGGCATAGAGGATGCCCAGCGTTATGAGCATTTCCGTTTGGTCAGCGCCTCGATAGAGTGCCCGCAGAGGTGGAACGAATACCGTCGCCACCGCCGCCGTGCCACCCAGCAGGAGCCAATCCATGATCGCCGCCGTGATACGACGGGTGACGCTCACGTGCGCCGCGCGCCGATAGGCAAGCTCGTCCATGCGGGCGCGGGAGGGTAGCAGATGTGTAAGCGGTTTGGCGAGCCAGTACCCGATCAGGCCGCCCAGCGTGTTGGTCATCAGGTCGTCAGTCTCGCATAGCCGATAGGGGCGGGGGTAGATGCCAAACAGGGCGCTGAGCTGTGTAAGTTCGAAAATCAGGCTTACGCCCAGCGTGATGAGCACGGTTTTTTTGAGGGAGCAGCTGAAATAATACCGCAGATAAATACCCAACGGAATCATCATCACGACGTTGGCGACGATGATGAACAGATCGCGGTTGACGATCAGCCCAGACCAGGTGGATAGATCCGAAAACACAAAGCCTGACTGCCGCACCCAGCGAACGACGTCTGTAAAGGGCGTCAGCTGTAAATAGGGTGTGGTGAGGCCGGCGACGATTGCGCGGCTGGGCAAGGGAAGCATGGTCAGGAAGTACGCGCACATCAGGTAGAGGACGAACGAGTACAGGATAACCGTGCGGAGCAGCAATATCGCGCCGTAACGGCGATACTGGTGTACCATATACGGGAATGTGATCATTGCCGCAACCAAAGGGAAAAGCCAGGCTGCGGTCAGGATCGGTTCGATGTAACTGCGCAAGCGTAACCCTCCCCCAAACTAGGTCTGCGTTGGCATCATATCAGCTTGCGGGGACGTTGTAAAGCTGGAAACGGCTATGTTACAAAACTGTACGGGTATTTTGACACCGGGGTAAGTTTAACACAGGGTTCAAGAATACCCGTCACCTGACGCTGAACACGCGGGGCATCACCGGCGAATTCGGCAGCTTTTCACAGTGGTGCGATACTGCTTAAAGTACTCCACACCGCTTGTATACGTGGGCATGCGAAAAATGCGCAAACCGGATGAAACGGGCTTGGCCGCAATGCGGGAACGGAAAAGGCGGGAAGCATACGCTTCCCGCCCGTTGCCGTCACTTTTATTACCGGATTGCCGCCCCATACTGCACGCTGCAACTGCGCAGTACCTTGTCCATCGCCGTGGCGATTTCCGGGTCGGTCAGGGTGCGATCGGTTGCGCGGAAGAGCAGCGAGAAGGCCACACTCTTCTTGCCTGCACCGGCCTGTGCGCCGCGATAAACATCGAACATCTGGATGGATTCCAGCAGCTTGCCGCCCGCGCGGCGCATGGAGGCCATCAGCGGCCCCACGGCAACGCTTTCGTCCATCACCAGCGCCAGATCGCGTGAAACGCTGGGGAAGCGCGGCAGAGGTTTGAGCTCACCCATTGGCGCGGCGTGCTCCAGCACCGCCTGCAGGTTGAGCTCCGCCACCACTGCGCGGCGGGGTAGATCAAACGCTGCCCGTACATCGGGGTGTACCTCGCCCACCTGGGCATAGACCGTATCTCCATTTACAAGCCGCGCACTGCGCCCCGGGTGATAGTACGCATCCGCGCCCGTGGCAACCTCGCAGGGGATGCCTTCCGCATGCAAAATGGCTTCCAGCGCGCCGCGAACAGTATAAAAATCCGCGTCCTCACCATAGCTGCCCAGGCACAGGGTCTGGGTTTCCAGCGGCAGTCCCTCGGAAGTGGGATGGTGGTGGTCAAATACCGCTGCCATCTCGTACAGGTTGGCTTCGGCAGTGCCACGATTCATATTAAAGGAGAGCACGTTGAGCATATCCGGCGCGAGCGTCGGACGCATGTACGCGGTATCCTCGCCCAGCGGATTGCGGATAGGCATGGGATCCAGCCGGGGATCGCCGGCTGGCAGACCGAGCTTTTCGATCTCCTTGACGCTCAGGAAGCTGAAATGCATCACTTCCAGATAGTTGAGCCCCCGCAGTATGCCCGCCGCGCGGTTTTTCAGCCCGAGCATCGGCGTTACGCCGCCCTGCGTGGTTTCCCCGCGCAGATTGGTGCAACCGATATGTTCAAACCCGTAAATACGAAGCACTTCTTCGCACAGGTCGGCCTCGGCTTCCACGTCGCTGCGGAAGGGCGGCGGGGTAACGGTGAGGGTATCGCCGTCGCGCTCCACCTTAAAAAACAGCTTTTCCAGAATAGGAACCATCGCCTCGGCGGGGATTTCCGCCCCGGCGCGCTCGGCGATGCGGCAGATACTGGCGGTTATCGGTTTAGGCACGACGGGGTTGGGATAGCAGTCGATGACGCCTGATACCACATCGCCCGCGTCCAGCAGGCACACCAACGCACAGGCGCGGTTGAGCGCGTCCAGTACGGTTGCGGGGCTTACGCCGCGCTCAAAGCGGCCGCTGGCCTCGGTGCGCATGCCCAGCGCGCGGCCGGTGAGGCGGATGGCGGTGCGGTCGAA
>JAJFVI010000171.1 GCA_021371895.1 Eubacteriales bacterium
CCGGCAAGGACGAGTTCGAGGCGCAGTAAAACGGATGCCCGCGGGCCATGCGAGTTCTCGCAGCCCCGCGGGCGTTTTCGTTTGCCTGCAAACCGAACCGTGTCCCCCAAGAGAATGATCGACAGGGAGGTACCGCTATGAAGCGATTCGTTTGTTCCGTCTGCGGCTACGTCTACGATGAGGTCACGGGCATTCCCGCCTCCGGTATCGCGCCGGGCACCCCCTGGGAGCGCTTGCCCGGGGGGTGGGCGTGCCCGCGCTGCCATACCGAAATGGCGAAGTTTCAACCGACCGGCAATCTGACGGCGATGGAAAAAAGCGCGCTGTGCTCCAATCTGGCGCGAGGCTGTGAAAAACAGTACATGCCTACCGAATCCACCTTATTCACCACGCTTTCCGCGTTTTTCGCCGCCAGTGCTCCCAAGGCGGAAAATGCAAGCCTGAACGGGCTGCAAAGCTCCGTGCAGGCCGATCTTGAGGATGGTTTGCCCACCGCCAAAACCCAGGCCGAAGCCTACGGGGATCGTGGCGCGCAGCGCGCCCTCGTATGGGCGGACAAGGTGACGCGTATCCAGAAATCGCTACTGTCTCGCTACGAAAAACAGGGCGAAGCCATGCTGGAAGGGCAAAATGTATATTTATGCACAATCTGCGGGTTCATCGCCGTGGGGGACGCACCGCCGCCGCTTTGCCCTGTGTGCAAGGCGCCCGACTGGAAATTTGAAATCGTGCAGGGGAGGTAGAGCCATGTACGCCGTACGAACGATTCGCCTTTGTACAAAGGATTGTCTGTGCCTGTACGTTTGCCCCACAGGCGCGACGGACACCGAAAACAGCGTTATCGACCGGATCAGGTGTACGGGCTGCGGCCTGTGTGCCAAATCCTGCCCCTCCGGGGCGATCTCCATGGTGCCCGACGTCATGCCGCCTCAGCAGCCCAAGGTGGCACCCGTCGTTGCGGCGATGCGTTCGCTGGCCCGGAGCAAGAGCGAACAGGAAACCGCCGCCGCCGCACTGCCAGGTGTACTGGCCGCCGCGCTGGCCCGCTCCAACCGCGTCATGGCAGAGGATTTATTGCGGGAGGCGGGCTTCATGCTGCCCCAGAGCGGCAACGTCCGCGCCGAGCTGACCGCCATGCTTGCACAGCCCCACAGCGAGGGCTTTCCGCGGGAAGCCGCGCAGAAGTTATTGGATACGCTTCCTTTTAACGAATAACGCGTTTCCGAAGGCTACACCGCATGGAGTTCGCAAGCGCCGACCGAAAGGCCGGCGCTTCGGTTATTGCGCGTACAATCCCCCAACGGCACGACTTGCACGCATTTGCGCCATGCTGTATAATGACACACAATACGCACAAGCAAGCAGGCGCGCCCGCGCGAAAGGAGACGCCCGATGAAGCCATTCTCCTACGCCCTCAAACAGGTAACCCCGATTCTGTTATCCTACCTGTTTATCGGCATCGCCAGCGGACTATTGCTCAATCAGGCGGGGTACGGCCCGGTGTGGGCGGCGCTCTCCGCCCTGCTGATCTACGCGGGATCGATGCAAATCGTCATGGTCACGCTGATGACCGCCGGCGTCCCGCTGGCCGTGGTGGCGGTAACGACGCTGCTGATCAACGCTAGGCACATTTTCTACGGCATCAGCTTCATCAACGAGTTTCGCGCCATCGGCCGCGAAAAAGGCCAACGCTGGAAATATCCTTACATGGCGCTCACCCTGACGGATGAAACCTATTCCGTGCTTTGCTCCCTGCGTTTGCCTGCGGGTGAGTACAGGCACAAGGTGGAGTTTACGATTCTGTTTTTATGTCACATGATCTGGATCGCTAGCTGCACGCTGGGCGCGGTGATCGGCCAGGCGCTGCCGGCGGACCTGACGGGTATTGACTTTTCCGCCACGGCGCTGTTTACGGCGGTGGTGGTGAACCAGTGGCGGGAGGCCCGCAGCCATCTGCCGGCGGTGATCGGGTTTATCAGTGCGATCTTCTTTTACTTCGTACTCGGGCCGGATCAGATGATCCTGCCGGCATTGTCGGCAAGTGTTGTGGCGCTTCTGTTTGTGAAAAAGCGGCTTCCTACAGAGGAACTGGAGGGCGCGCATGAGTAACACGCTTCATACCGCGGCAGTCATCGGCATCATCGCGCTGATGACCTGGATTACGCGCGGTATCCCTTACCTGCTGTTTGCCCGCAAGGATCCGCCCGCATGGGTCACCTATCTGGGCAAGGTGCTGCCCGCCGCCATTATGGTGATTCTGGTGGTCTTTTGTCTGCGCCATGCGCCATGGGCCGCCCCTACCCACGGCGCGGCGGAACTGATCTCCGTGGGTGTTGTGGTTGGGACACAGCTTTGGAAAAAGAATATTCTATGGAGCATCGCGGCAGGAACGCTGTGCTATATGCTTTTAATCCGCACGGTTTTCCCCGTCTAAACCCAAAGTATCGCCTCCTGCACCGTTCTGCCGCGGTTAAACCCGTTTACTCCTCCAAACATTATTTTACGTTAAAAGCCCCGGCGTTATACACCGGGGCTTTTAACGTCCGCAGACCGAGTGGAACCATGTGCCTCGCGCGTCACCGCGCCGCAGGGAAGCTGCGCAGGTAGACCTGGTTGCGGTCAGGATCCAAAAAGCACAGGTTACGCGCGCCCCAGGGCTGATCGGCAGGCGGGGAGACGATCACAACACCCATGGACAGCAGCCTGCGGTATTCCGCGTCCACGTCCTCCACCGTAAAGGCAAGGCATATATTCTGATTGTCGTCGTTCTTTACGCTTCCGTCGTTATACACCGTCAGCGTCGTCTCCCCCACCGGCAAAGCCTGATGCACGGGGTCGTCGCTGCCGTTGTCCACCCCCAGCAGCTGCTTGTAAAAGGCCGCGAGCCTCCGCACATCGTTGGTCAGCAAACCGACTTCGCCGATCTTCATTGCGCGTCCTCACCTTTCCCCCCTAACGGTTTAAAACGGGGTTTTCGCCAGTATAGCACGGACGCCTATCCCTTGTATACGACCGAACGCTTCGTTTGACAGTCCTCCCAGCCGATGGTAAAATAAGGTTGGTATTTCGCTTTGTTCGTTTGCCGAAAATTGAAAGGAAGTGCGCAGTATGCCACTGGCTTCCCTCGGATATTCTACCGCGCCGTCGGTCGGCTCGGGCGTGGCGCTGGTCATCGCGCTGACTGGCGCAATCATGATCGCGATTTTCTTTTTCAACCCTAAAAACAAGGACCGCTATACCGGCTGGTGGCAAAAACTCTATGCCCATGTGAATTTCGACCGGTTTCTGCTTACTTCGATCCTTAAATTCCTCTATTCGTTCGGCGCACTTTACGCTATCGTCTACGGGCTGATCCTGATGTTCTCGGGCAGTGTGCTTTCGGGATTGGCGATGCTTGTGCTGGCGCCCATCGCGCTGCGCGTCGCGTTTGAACAGCTGTTGCTGCTATTGTCCATCCGCAGGGAAACCGCCGAAATGAACGATCTGCTGCGCCGTATGCAGGGCCTGCCGCCGCGCAGTTCTGGCAAGTCCCAGACGCCGGTAGCACCTACGCCTTCCCAGCCCTCCGACCCGCGTTATGGTGGTCAACCGTCCGGTTACTCCGGGCAGGGGTACGGCAGCTATCCCCAGCAGCAGCGACCGGCACAGGGAAACGACGGAGGCATGACCCAGCGGTATGCGCCGGTACGCCCCGGCGAATACGGCGCGCCTTCAGGGCAGGGTAATACCGCGGGCTACCGCCGCCCCAGCGCGGGCAGAAACGCCGCGCCTACGGAGAGCGCGCCGAGCGCCGCCGATGCGCCGACGCCGTCGGACAATACCCCTGACGCGCAGTAACTGCTACGTTCCTGGCATACAATCCATTCTTATCGCCCCGCGCCCGCCCGGAAACAGCACTTGCCGTTTCCCCTTAAGGCACGGGGCATTTTTTTGTACCGGGATTTTTACACCCGTCCAGTCAGGTACACTTGGGAGGGAATAAACGCATTCAGGCTTGTCCAAACGCGCGCCCGGCAAGAGTTAAAAGCGGGCAAACGACCGCACCGCGCGCGATTGACGGCAACCGCCTTCCGTGGTATGATGAGGCGGTGCGTTGTGGGCATGGTGGAATGGCAGACACAAAGGACTTAAAATCCTTCGCTTCGGCATGCGGGTTCGACTCCCGCTGCCCGCACCAAACATAAATCCATCTTTATTATCGATCTCGATAAAGAAGATGGATTTATATTTCAATGTTATGTATAATGAATCGAGGGATTATTGGAGGTGTAGAAAATGACAAAGTACGATTTACCTGATCTGCTTTATGATACCATTAAAGACATAGGTGGAAAAGCAGATATCATTAGTATCTGTAAATCATTCTGGAAGCAACATCAGGATGATCTGATAGACTCAGGCGACTTGTATTATACATGGCAATATGATATACGCTGGGCGGCAACAGGATTAAGAAAATCAAAAAGGATGAAAGCAGCGGAACAAAGTCCGAGTGGGATCTGGGAAATCATATGATCTAGCCTCCTTATAGTAGACAGCAGAAAAGCTTTATAATCTCTTTTCATATTGAGGAGGCATAACACCCATGTGGATTCTTTTCGCGTTCGGATCGGCGCTGTTCGCCGGACTTACGGCGATTTTAGCCAAGATCGGCGTGCGCGAAACGGATTCGGACGTGGCGACCGCCGTACGCACCGTGGTAGTGCTGCTGTTTTCCTGGCTCATGGCGTGGCTGACGGGCAGCGTTTCCGGGCTGAACGCGGTTTCGGCACGGACGTGGCTGTTCCTGACACTCTCGGGGCTGGCGACGGGCGCTTCGTGGCTGTGCTACTTCCGCGCGTTGCAGATCGGCGACATCAACAAGGTTACGCCCGTGGACAAATCCTCCACGGTGCTGACCATGTTCCTGGCCTTCCTGTTTCTGGGCGAACCGCTCACATGGGTCAAGGGGCTGGCGATGCTCCTTATCGGCGGGGGCGCGTACCTGATGATCCAGCATAAGGCGCAGCCCGCACAGGCAGGGGAGCCGAAACGGGCGACTAAAAGCCCGTTGTGGCTTCTGTACGCGCTGGGTTCGGCGGTGTTCGCCAGCCTGACCGCCATACTGGGCAAAATCGGCATCGAAAACATCGATTCCACACTGGGCACCGCCATCCGCACCGGCGTGGTGCTGGTGCTGGCGTGGGCAATCGTCTTTGCGCGGGGCAAGGAAAAGGCCGTGGGGCGGATCGACCGGCGCAGCTTCCTGTTTCTGGTTCTCTCCGGCTTCGCCACGGGCGGTTCGTGGCTTTGCTACTACCGCGCGCTGCAAACCGGCCCCGCAAGCGTCGTGGTGCCCATCGACAAGCTAAGCATTCTGGTGAGCGTCCTGTTCGCGCGCGTGGTGTTCGGCGAGAAGCTGACCGTCAAATCTGCCGCGGGACTGACCGCGATCGTCGCCGGCACGCTGATTTTACTCCTGTAAGCATCCGGGGGAAGGAGGCTGCCCATGCCCCCCACGGTCAGCATTTGCTGCGTTACTTATAACCACGTTTCCACCATCGCCCAGGCGCTGGACAGCTTTCTGGCCCAGCGGGAGGACATGGAAATCGAAGTGCTGGTGCACGACGACGCTTCCACCGACGGCACACAGGAGATTCTCCGCAGCTACGCAGCGCTGTACCCGGACGTGGTCAAGCCCTTGTACGAAACGGAAAACCAGTACCGCAAGGGCACAGCCATGGACGCGACGTACAACTTTCCGCGCGCGGCGGGCGAATACATCGCCCTTTGCGAGGGGGACGATTACTGGAGTGACCCCCACAAGCTGCAAAAGCAGATTGAGGCCATACGTGCCCACCCAGACTGCACCTTCTGCTTTACCAACGGAACCGTGCGTGACGAAAGCGGTTTGACTCCCGATCATGCATTTATCCCGTATTATCCCGGGGAAGCGGCGTATTACACTCCCCAAACCCGGGAGTACGACCTTTGCGAAATCACACGGCTTTCATTTCTCCCCACGGCATCGTTCCTGTTCCCGCGCGCGGCGCTGGAACGGGTGCCCCGCGAGCTGCTGCTTTCCCCCTGCCCCAGCGGCGACCTGCGGCTGAAGCTCTGCCTGACCGCCGTAGGCAAAGCGGTATACCTGCACGCATTTACCTGCGTCTACCGCCTCAACGCCCCAAGCTCCACCATGGCGCGCTGGGGCGCGGAGGCCCCCGGGAAGACCCGCCTGCGCTGCGAACCGGTCATCGCGATGCTGCGCGGCGTGGATCAGCTTAGCGGCAGCCGGTGCCACTGTGCGCTGTCACCCCTGATGGATGCGCAGCGGCGTGTACTGCTGGAAGCCGCGCCGACGCGTAAACTGCTTGCCGATCCCGATGTAAAGCGCTTATACCGCGCGCTCACGCCGCTTGGGCGGATCAAGTGCCAACTGAAGATGCTGCTGCCCACGCCGGTTTTCCGCGCGGTGCGCAACATGCTGAAAAGAGGCTGAGGCGCACCGTTCCCTCCGCCGTCCCTGAAAGAAGGTTCTGGAATGCGCATTAACGTGGCGCGCAGCTCTCTGCCGCCGTTTGAGGAATATTGCCGGGAAATTCGCGGTTTTTGGGACAGCCGATGGCTGACCAACAACGGCGAAAAGGTGCTGGAACTGGAAAGCGCCCTGCAAACGTATCTGGGCGCGCCCCACGTCGTTCTTTTTTCCAACGGCCATCTGGCGCTGGAGGCCATATTGCGCGTTTCAGGGCTAACGGGCGAGGTGATCACAACGCCGTTCACGTTCGCCTCCACCACGCACGCTCTTGTGCGGCTGGGGCTGACGCCCGTCTTTGCGGACGTCCGCCCCGATACCTGCACGCTGGACCCGGAAAAGATCGAAACGCTGATTACCCCGCGCACCACGGCCATCCTGCCCGT
The DNA here is from genome assembly GCA_021371895.1 of Eubacteriales bacterium. Lineage (GTDB taxonomy): Bacteria > Bacillota > Clostridia > Christensenellales > Aristaeellaceae > CAXXOK01. Next base: position 6,901 of record JAJFVI010000171.1, read on the forward strand.
ACATGTGTACGGCCACTACTGCGACGTGGACGCCATCGCGGCGATTGCAAGCAGGCATAACCTCAGGGTGATCTACGACGCAGCGCACACCTTCGGCGGCACGCTGGGTGGGAAAAGCGCCGCCGCCTTCGGCGACGCGGCCATGTTCAGCTTCCACGCCACGAAGGTGTTCCACACCATCGAGGGCGGCGCGGTCGCCTGCCAAAGCGCCGAACTGGCCGAGAAGCTGCGGCTGGAGCGCAACTTCGGCATCACGGGGCCGGAGACGACCGAGGATGTGGGCGGCAACGCAAAGATGAACGAATTTCAGGCCGCCATGGGACTATGCAACCTGCGCCACCTGAAAGATGAACTGCAGCAGCGCCGCCGCGTATGTACGCTGTACCGCGCGCGGCTGTCGGGCGCAGCCGGGCTGCGGCTTTCCCCCGAGCGGGAAGGGGACAACTATGCTTACTTCCCCGTGTTCTTCGATGGCCCCAACCTTTCGCGGGACGAGGCGTACGCACGCCTGGCCGCGCATGATATTTATGCCCGCAAGTATTTTTACCCCCTCACCAGCACGTTTTCGTGCTATGCCGGACGCTTCGACCCCGGAAAAACACCCGTGGCCAAGCGCCTGAGCGAGAGCGTGCTCACCCTGCCCCTGTACGCAGGCTTAAGCGACGAGGACGTAAACCGTATCTGTGAACTGCTGCTCGAGGCACAGTAAACCCCGGCGAGCGTTGAGGAGAAACAGTTGAGCGAACGTAAGAAACGGACGGCGGGCCAGTCCTTCCTATTCAAGTTCACGGAAAACGCGGGCACCAAGGGCATCGCCCTCGTGGTGGGCATTGTGCTGGCGCGCCTGTTAAGCCCCGCTGACTACTGGACGCTTACGCTGATCACCGTGTTCGTGAACATTTCTACCGTATTTGTGCAAAGCGGGCTGAACACCGCGCTCATCCAGCGGCTGGAAGTGGACGAGACCGACCTTTCCAGCGTGTTTTACTTAAGTCTGGGTATTTCCTGCGGGTGCTACGCGCTATTGTATTTTGGCGCGCCGCTGGTGGCCGGTATCTACGGCGATACACAGCTCATCATCCTGATACGGGTGCTGGCGCTGGTGCTGTTCCCCGGCGCGCTCAACTCCGTGCAGCAGGCCGTTGTTGCACGCAAAATGGCCTTCCATAAGCTGATGAAGGCCAACCTGCTCGCCACGGCCATCTCCGGCGTGGTCGGCGTGAGTATGGCGTACGCGGGGCTGGGCGTGTGGGCGCTGATCGGCCAGCAACTGGTTAACCAGTTCGCGCTGTGCGTGATCCTCCTGTTCACGGTGGAGTGGCGGCCCCGGCTTTTATTTTCCTGGAACAAGGTGAAGGGGCTTTTCTCCTTCGGATGGAAGCTGCTCGTATCCGGGCTGATCGAGACGATCTACAACAACCTCCGCAGCCTGATTATCGGCAAGCGTTACCAGAAGGAAGAACTGGGCTTTTACAACCGCGGCAAGCTGTTCCCGGAACTGCTGACCAACATTGTGGACGGCTCCATCCAAAGCGTGATGCTGCCCGTGTTCTCCAGCGAGCAGGAAAACCGTCCATTGTTAAAAAGCATCATGCGCCGCACCGTGATGGTTTCCTCCTATCTGGTGTTCCCGCTGATGGCGGGGCTGGCGCTGGTCGCCCGGCCGATGGTCAGCCTGCTGCTTACGGACAAGTGGCTGCCCTGCGTGCCGTTTTTATGGATCTGCTGCGCGGATTTCGCCTTTTACCCCGTGCATACCAGCAACCTGCAGGCGATTAACGCCGTGGGCCGCAGCGACGTGTTCCTGCGGCTGGAGATCATCAAAAAGGCGTACGGGCTGGTGATTCTGGCGATCTCGGTGTTCTGCTTTGACAACGTGCTCATCATCGCGGCGGGCAGCGTGCTGAGCACGCTAATCGCCACGTTCGTCAACGCCTCGCCCAACAAAAAGCTGCTGGGCTACCGCTACGGCGAGCAGGTGCGCGATCTGCTGCCCTCGCTGGGCATGACGCTGGTCATGGGCATCGCGGTTTGGGCAGCGGGGCGGCTGCCGCTGGGCAACCTGCCGCTGCTGCTTGTGCAGACCGCCGTGGGCGTACTGACCTACGCGGGGCTGTCGCTCTGGTGGAAGCCGGAGGCGTTCCTGAGCCTGAGGGACATGATCCAGACCCTGCGCAGGAAAACCGTTTCTCCGAAAAGAGAGGAAAACAACGAATGAAGACTGTGCTATTGACCGCCGTAGGTTCCGCGTCGACCGCCGCCGTCCATCGAAGCCTCAAGGCGGCCGGGTACCGCGTGATCGGCTGTGACATCTACCCCAAAACGTGGACGGTGAACGCCGGGGAGATGGACGCTTTTTTTACCGTGCCTCTGGCATCAGAAACGGATAAGTATCTGGCGGCACTCACAAAGATCGTTCGCAGCGAAAAGATCGATTTTGTGATTCCTTCTACGGATGTGGAAGTGGATGTGCTTTGCGGACATAAAGAGGATTTCCGCGCGTTGGGCGCCACGGTCTGCTGCCCGGACAGGAACGTGGCGGAACTGTGCCGCGATAAACTGCGCATGGCTGAGGCCCTCGGCACGGCGGGCGTGTGCAGCGTTATTCCCACCTACACAGCCCAAACATTGCCCGCCGATTTACCCTACCCCCTCCTGCTCAAGCCTACGCACGGGCGCAGCAGTCAGGGGATAACGGTTGTTGGCGACCCCTCGGAGCTGGCTTTCACGCTGCGCTCCCGCACGGACGCCATCATCCAGCCCCGGCTTGCGGGGGACATTTATACGGTGGACTGCGCGAGGGACACGCAGGGCAACGTCGTAACGCTGGTGCGGCGGGAACGGTTGCGGGCAATCAACGGGCTGGGCATCGCGGTGGACATCTGCCCCGTCCATTCGCTGAACGCGGCGTGCCGGAACATCATGGATTTCGTTGGTATCGTGGGCGTGGTGAATATGGAGTTTATCCACAATGGGGTGGCCTATTCCTTTTTGGAGGTTAATCCCCGTTTTTCAGGCGGGGTAGGTTTCAGCGTCCTGGCGGGGTATGATTTCCCCCTGGCGATGCTCGCCTGCCACGAGGGCGAGGCGCTGGCCACACCACCGACTTTTCGGCCGATGACGATAGCGCAACGCTATGAGATGCGGATCACGGAAGAACGCTGATTATCCATACGGGCGCGGTGAATGCGCCTCCAACGGAGCAAGTCGGAAGGAAAGGAGGCGAGGGCATGGCGGAACTCGCGCGTATGATCGCGGTGGTCGGCACCAACGCCTCCGGCAAAAGCGGGTTGGGCGTGGAGCTGGCGCTGCGTTACGGGGGTGAAATTCTCTCGGCGGATTCGCGGCAGGTGTATCGCGGACTGGATTTGGGCAGCGGCAAGATCACCCCGCAGGAAACGCGCGGCGTGCCCCACCACCTGCTGGACATTTGCGACCCCGGCGATTTCTTCTCCATGGCAGATTTTCAACCCCTGGCGTATACTGCCGCGGACGATGTGCTCCGCCGGGGGAAACTGCCCTTCCTGGTAGGCGGGACGGGGTTGTACGTGGATGCGGTTACCGAGGGCTACGCACTTTCGGACGTGAAACCCGACCTTGCTTACCGTGACGAGTTGGAAACCAGGACGACCGCGGAACTATACCAGATGCTGCAAGCACAATTGCCCGATACGGACGTCGATCCCATGAACCGCAACCGCGTGATGCGCGTGTTGGAAAAGCTGCACGACGGCGATACAGGCCACAGCGAGCACCGTCCGCACTACCGGGTGCTGAAGCTGGGCGTTTCATGGCCGCGCGAGGTACTCTGCCAAAGGATTGACGAACGCCTTACCCGCCGCATGGATGCCGGGTTGGAAGCCGAGGTACGGGGGCTGCTGGACGTGGGCGTATCGCCTGAGTTTTTACGCAAGCTGGGGCTGGAATATCGCTATGTAAGCGCATGGCTGCTGGGGGAGATTCCTACGCGGGAGGAAATGCTTATCGCGCTCGCCCGCGAGATCAAGCGCTTCGCCAAACGGCAGATGACGTGGTTCAAGCGCGACAAAGGTATTCTGTGGCTGGCTATGGCGGGCGACCCGGTGGCGCAGGCCTGCGCGGCCATCGATGTGTTTCTGGCTTCGACTCCGGGGGACGGCGACTGACAACAATTGTATATGCAAAGAGGATGGGAAAATCCCATCCTCGTTTATTTTTCTTTGCGTCGCTGGTTAAAATTATGATAAGAAAAGCATATGTTTTTATAGATGCCTGCGTTTTTTGCCGCAAACAGCATAATCAAACGTGATCAATTTCCCATGGTTTATACTCGTTTTGTGTACTATAAAAAATACTTCAATTCATTCAGTTGCCATTCCCGTTCAGAAGTTATCGCATTCCTATCATTGGAATACAGTAAGCCTATTGCTTTTATGGCATAATCGGATGCTACCATTGCATGTTCTTTCCTATGTCCGCTTGCTACTGCTTGACCAGCGACTCTGAATGCTGTTTTCTTGATTGCAGCTTCGCACTCACGCGCAATTTTGTGAATTTTAAAACTCGCCTGCCTTACCTCATGTATGCTTGCATTCCCTGTTTGCCATCGTTCATTTACCGCAAATCCATCAACGATTGCATCGATTGAGTGATAATCAATTTCAGCAATTTCGAAAATATGTTTTGCTATTCGTAACGACCATTTTGCCAAGTCCACTTGGTTGATTTTTTCATACAGTTCATCAATTTTCTCTCTTAATTCACTGTTATCTATTATCTTTATTTTCACTTTTGTTGTCATACCATGCCTCCTGAAAATACGGATAATATTTACTTCCCTATAAAATACAACAATGCATTATCAGTATCATACAGTAAAATCATTAGAACATATGTTCTTATAATAGTATAACCTACTTTAAAACACCCACGGCATTCACAAAAGTGTCTATTAATTACGATCTTTAACCCTGCACGTTATCCCCCTCCGCTACCTGATATGCGGAAAATCCATCGCGGCCAGAAAACGCCGCTCAAAGCCCTCGTCCCCGCCCAGGGGTAATATCTGTGCCTGATCGGCAATCCATTCCGCTTCTTCGCGGAGGCGGGTATCCAATAACAGCGCGGCCGCGCCTGCCAGTGCCGCGTTACCCACCGCACGCGCCTTTCCAGCCAAAGTCACGGGAATCAACCCGATGGCGGCAGCGCTGGGGACGCTTAAATGGCTTCCGAAGCCGCCCGCGAGCCACAGCTGCCTGACCGCGGCAGCAGGGATGCCCGCGGCAGCCAGCAGCGTTTCCACCGCCGCGGCGATAGCGGCCTTTGCCAGCTGCACGGCGCGTACGTCCCCCGCGGTAAGGCGCACACCGTCGCGAATCATAAACGCGGGCGCGTCCGAAGCGCCGCTTGCGTCGATGCGCCCCAGCCGCAGCAGCGCCGCCACCGCGTCGATGAGGCCCGAACCGCACAGGCCCTTCGCCTCTCCCCCGCCGATGACCCGGCTGCCCAGCCTGCCGTTTTCTACCCAAACCTTGTCTATGGCACCGGTCACGCCGCCCAACCCCTGTGAGATTTCGCCGCCCTCAAAGGCAGGGCCTGCCGAGGCGGAAGCCGCGTACAGCCTGCCGTCATGCCACAGCATCAACTCGCCGTTGGTACCGATGTCCATTAAGAGCGTCGTTTCCGATTGTTCACATAGCCTCGTCGCCAGCGCCGCACAGGTGAGATCCGCGCCCATAAATGCACCGGCGCAGGGCGGCAGGTACGCAGTCGCGCCCAGCAGCGGCATATCCACACCGAAGCGCGTATCCGCCCGGAAGGGTGAGCAGGCCAGCGATTGCGGATCGCGCCCCGTAAGCAGATAGAGCATCGTTGTGTTACCCGCGACGGTGATCGCGTCCACTCCGGGAATACCCGCCGAGGCGCACGCCTCCTGTGTCGCGGAACGCAGGGCTTCCGTCGCCAGCATCGCAAGCCGGGGAAGCTCGCCTGCAAGCGCCGCGGAGATGCGGCCCATCACATCGGCAGCCACGGCAGTCTGCGGGTTGAGACGGGCGCTCTCTCCCATCGCCGCTCCGCTTTGCTGATTGAACACGCGCACTGCGAGCGTTGTCGTGCCCAGGTCGATTGCCGCGCCGTAGTGTCCGGGCATCGGGCGGCCCAGCGCGGGCGAGGCGGCGGCGGTTTCGATGGCCGACCAGGTTTGCGCTTCGGGCAGGGTAACGGCGCAATCCCCCAACAGCACCGCCTGGCATGCCAGCCGCACGCCAAAGCGAATTTCCGGCTCATTGGGCGGAGAAACCGCGCCCGTCAGCGAAAGCACGGCGCAATTGCCGCACGTGCCGCGGCCGCTACAGGGCAGGGGCAGCGCAAAACCAGCCGCCGCAAGTGCCACGGCAAGGGTCGGCGTGCCGGTGAAGTCATATTCGGTTCGGATGTTCTCCCGCCGGATGGTCAGTTTAGGCATCGTACGCCTCCTTAGCTGCGTGAAAGCCGCGTTCCGGGGTCAGCGTTCGGCATCCCCGCGCAGCGCGAGCACGCGCGAACGTATAGCGTCGGGCAAAGGGCCGGAGAGCCAGTCGGCAAGCCACGGCGCCCATTCGGCCTGCGGGCGCGCCCGCAGGTAACGGGCAATCGCCTCCGCCTTGCCTGTGCGGCCGGGCATCAGCTGGTAGAGCACAAACCAGTCCGCAAGCGGGGAAAGCGGCACGGTTTCGCCCAGCATCCGCACCGTTTTAGCGATTCGGTCGGCGCTAAACGGATAGCGGTAGACCGCGCCTTCGTAACGGATGGCAAACCCGCAAAGCAGGTCGAAATCCACCCCGTCCAGCCGGTATTCGTCAAATTCCGCGGTGGCGTACACGGGGCTGGGCGTCGGGGACGGCAGTTCAATCGCGCCGCAATCCCGCATGGCCTGCCACGCGGCGGCCATCTGGCCGGAGGTGATCAGCAAATCCAGATCGTTAAAGCCGTCGGAGATGCCCTCAAAGGAAAGCAGCGCCGACGCGCCTACCGCCCAGCAAATGCCGGCGGCGTTCAGCGCATGGGCGGCCTTGGCCAGGGCGTTTTGTTTTTCTTCCCGTTCCACGGCGGCCCTCCTTTGCGTTCATCGGTTGCCCCCAGTATAACGGAAGCGGGGGCACGGCGCAAGGCAGTGCCCCCATTTGCAAATTACAGCGTTTCGCCGTTGGTCTCCATCACGCGCCGGTACCACAGCGCGCTGTCCTTGGGGATGCGCTGTTGGGTTTGATAATCCACGTACACCATGCCGAAGCGCTCGCTGTATCCCCTGCTCCACTCGAAGTTGTCCATAAGCGACCACGCCAGATAGCCATATACATCCGTTCCTTCTTGGGCCGCGCGGCGCAGCGCCAGCAGATAACGGTGCAGAAAATCGATACGGTTAGGGTCATGCACTCCGCCGTCCAAGGCTACGGCGTCATGCGCGCTCATGCCGTTTTCGGTAATGAAAACCGGCTTGTGATAACGCTCCCACAGGAAGCGCGTACCCCAGTAAAGCACGTCCGGCGATACAGACCAGCCGGCGGCCGTACGCGGGTGGCCGGCAGGCCAGGGCAGCACGACCGCACCCTCCTGTTCGTCAAAACGCACGCGCTTACCCTCGTAATAGTTGAATGCGCAATAATCCAACGGCTGGTGCAGCGTTAAAAGCGTACGCTCAAAATCACGGGGCAGGTATTGCCCATACCAGCGCAGCCCGTCCTCCGGGTAAGCGCCCAGCAGCACCGGATCCAACCACCACGAGGGGCTCCACACCCAGTGATTCGGCTCGGCCTTGGGATGACCGAAATACAGGGCGCGCGCCGCCTCCACATCCTGCGGCGATTCCGTTTCGGGGATGGGGGCCGCGCCGCAGCCAACGAAGCCGATCCGCGCGTCCGGCACGAGCGCCCGTATCCGCGCGGCCGCCAGCGCGTGCGCCAGATGGATGTGGTAACCGATGGGGATCGTCTCCTCCACCGGCAGCGTTTCCCCCGGGGCGTGCGTACCTTCGATGTAGCCAAGACCTACCATGCATTGCGGCTCGTTGAAGGTAAAAAAGTCTTTCACGCGGTCGCCGTAGCGCGCCGCCACCAGCGCCGCGTATGCCTCGAACCACCGGGGAAATTCGGGGCTGCGAAAGCCGCCCCGTGCCAGCAGCGCGCTGGGCAAATCCCAATGGTACAGGGTCATAAGCGGGCGGATACCATGGGAAAGCAGCGCGTCAATCAGCGCGTCGTAGAAGCGCAGCCCTTCCGGGTTGGGTTCACCCGTCCCTTCCGGCAGCAGCCGGGGCCAGGAGAGGGAGAACCGGTAGTTTTTCACGCCCAACTGCGCCATTAACGCCACATCCTCGCGAAAGCGGTGGTAATGGTCGCAGGCGACGTCCCCCCTATGGCCGCCATATACCTTGCCTGGAGTATGGCTGAAATCATCCCAGATGGAGCGTCCTTTACCGCCCTCAAACGCGGCGCCTTCCACCTGATAGGCGGCGGTCGCGACTCCCCAGATAAAATCCTTGCGAAAACCCATGCTTTTCCTCCGTCGGTCGCGCGGAGCGGCCTTTTTCGTTACCATGGCATATGCCATGATACTAGCCGAAAAAGCATAGTTTGGCAAGCGGAAAATCAATGCGGAAAGCACCCATACGCACCGATGGGCGTGCAACTTACCCGTATAAAACCGCACCTTGCCCGGCCTGCCCTTGCGGTGGGTGGAAAAACGGCGTATGCTTACGCTGTTGTTAAAAAAGGGCGCTACGCGCCCGCAGCCCGCTGAAAGGGGGATGCCCGTTTATGAGCATCGTCGAAGTAAACCACCTCAAGAAGTATTACGGCAACGCCCGTGGCATCGAGGACGTCAGTTTCACCATGGAGGCGGGAGAAATTTTCGGTTTCATCGGCCCTAATGGGGCCGGCAAATCCACCACCATACGGACAATGCTGGCACTTTTGCATCCTACCGCGGGAAGCGCGACGATCTTCGGAAAGGACTGCATCCGCTTCGCGCCGGAGATTGCCCAAAACGTTGGCTATCTGCCCAGCGAGGTGTTCTATTACGACGGCATGCGGGTCATCGATCTGCTCCAATATTCCGCCAGTTTCTACCGCAAGGATTGCTCCGCCCGCATCAAGCCGCTGGCGGAGGCGCTGGACTTGGATCTGAAAAAGAAAATCGACGATCTCTCCTTTGGCAACCGTAAAAAGGTCGGCATTGTGCAGGCCATCCTGCACGAGCCCAAGCTGATTATACTGGACGAGCCGACCGCGGGGCTGGACCCGCTGATGCAGCAGCGGTTTTTTGAGCTGCTCAGGGAAGAGAATAAAAAAGGTGCGGCGATCCTGTTTTCCTCGCATGTGTTAAGCGAGGTCAACAAGCTGTGCCACCGCGTCGCCATTATCAAGGAAGGGCGCATCGTCGATGTGGATACCATCGGAGCGCTCAAGGAGAACGGCTATAAAAAAGTCCTGCTGGAGACCAAAATACCGACGCAGGAGTCTGCCTTTACACTGGAGGGCATCGCCGATCTGACCGTGCGGGGGAATCTGGTCACCTTCATCTATCGGGGCAGCGTAAACCGCCTTCTCACAACGCTCTCCGCGCTGGATCTGTCCAACGTGGCCATTGTGGAGCCCGACCTGGAAGAGATCTTCCTGCATTACTACCGGTAAGGGGGCGCGAAAATGAATATTTACCTCCACGAATTGAGGGTCTACCGCAAAAACACCCTCCTGTGGATCGTATCGCTTTGCGCTGGCCTGATGTTTCTGTTTTGGATGTACCCGACCTTCGCCCAAAACGCCGGCGTCATGAAAGACATGCTCAACAATTTTCCGTTTGCGCTTCGCGTGGCTTTCGGCTTTTCCATCGACGCCATCACTACAGTCACGGGGTTTTACTCGTTCGTCGTCACCTTTTTCGTGCTGTGCGGCGCAGTGCAGGCGATGATGCTGGGCATATCGGTGCTCAGCCGGGAAACCACGGGCAAAACGGCGGATTTTCTGCTGACGCGTCCCGTTGCGCGCGCCACGGTGCTGACGGCCAAACTATTGGCGGCGGTGACCTGCGTTACGGTTACTTCCACACTGTATGTCGCGTTTTCCGTTTTCGCGGCTACGACTGTCACGGACGCGCCCATCCAGATGGGCATTTTCCTGAAGATGGCGTTCTCGTTTTTCTTTCTGCAACTTCTCTTTGTCGCGCTGGGTTTCTGCCTGGGCGCCATTGTGCCCCGCATCCGCTCCGTATTACCGATCGCGATGAGTACAACGTTCGGGTTTTTCCTCATCGGTGTGGTGGCGGGGGCGCTCAACCTGCAGGACCTGTATTACCTGTCGCCCTTTAAGTATTTCAACACCGTGGAACTGCTGCTGACCTCATCCTACCGGACGTCGTTTGTGCTGACGGCGGCTACGGTTACGGTGCTTGCCGTGGTCACAGCTTATGGCGTCTACCTGCGGCGGGACATCCGCGCCGCATAGAAGGGGGAAGGAAACCGTGAATATTTACCTGAGGGAACTCAAAGCCTCCCGCCGGTCGATGCTGGTATGGTCGCTTGGCATATTGTTTTTCATTGTCGCGTCCATGGGCAAGTTTTCCGTTATGGCGGGAACCTCCTCGATTATGGAGCTTTTTGACGGGCTTCCTATGGGTATGCAGGCGCTTTTCGGCATCGGCCAGCTGGATTTTACCAAAGCCAGCGGCTTCTATGCCATGGTCTTCCCTTACCTTGTGCTGATGGTTGCGATCCACGCCTCCATGCTTGG
>JAJFVI010000174.1 GCA_021371895.1 Eubacteriales bacterium
CGAGGCAGCCATCAGCGAAGACGATCAGGCCGCAACCGACGAAACGGCCGCCGACGCGGCACCGGACGCAACCACGCAGGCGCCCACCGAGGATATTACGCAAGCCGTGGGCGAATAAGCATTGCGGGCAAGGAGATACCCGCTTCGATAGGAAAAGAGCAGCCGCCGGCTTTCGCCGGCGGCTGCTCTTTCTGAATAAGCCCTGTCTGCGTTGAGCCCTTCGCTGCGACAGGGCGGGAACATAGGCTCCTATATGTTCCCGCCCTGATCGGGCTTGGCTCCTTACACCCTTCCCTGGCTGCAAGCATAGCTTACAGGCCCTGGAGACACCGTGTGCGCTGTGCGCACCACGGCGAAGCCGTGAGCAAACCGGAAGTGGGGCGCGAAGCGAACAGGTAAAGGGCATTGCAGCCTGTGACGACTGCGCGATCGGGCGAAGGACGAAGGCTCGACAATGTGGCTTTACCACTTTGTCGAAACGCAAAGCGCAGCTCCCGGCTAAAGCCGACGGCTGCGTTTTGGGATTGTGAAGAAACGCCTATCGGGCAATCAGCGAAGTTTGAGCTCTTTCAAACACTTGTCGCAGATCAGCTTGCCCTTGAACAGGTTCACGTCCCGCGCATCGTTGCAAAAGATGCAGGCGGGATGGTACTTCTTCAAAATAATCTGGTCGCCCTCGGTAAAGATTTCGAGCGTATCCTTGACGGCGATATCCATCGTTTTACGCAGCTCGATGGGGATGACGATGCGCCCCAGATTGTCCAGTTTCCTAACAACGCCGGTTGATTTCATTGCGAATTGCCTCCTATGGATTGATAATATAGATCAACATAATTTTACTAAATCCCCAATATTATGTCAATGTCACATGTGGGAGAATCAAGCGCAGATCGATGTTTTGCAAACGTATCATTATAAAGGGAGTAACAAGTTTCTGATGGATAATGGTGACGAAAGTGGACATATTATGAATGTTTTCGAAAATATTTTCGTAAAAATATTGTAAGAAGATATCGCTTTTATACCCTTGGCTGATCATGGTTGCGGATCGTTTGCATCACGGGAAGAACAAGCGTTGACAATCCTTAGAAAACCTGTATAATAAGCGCATACGCGAGGAACGGAAGAGTACCGGCGCCTATCGCCACAGAGAGCCGCAACAGCTGAAAAGCGGCGCGTGCAACGCCGGGAACATGGTCCGGGAGCGTTTGCGCCCGACAGGTAGGGCGCAACGGTCGGCACCGTTATCCGCCGTAATGAAGTGATAAACCAAGGGTGGTACCGCGGGTGATGCCCGCCCCTTCGCAGGAAGGCGGCGGGCTTTCCTATTTTCGCAACATAGACGCGCGAGAACAGGGATACGGCATGAAACAGTTTTATGGGGAGGCGTGGCTTTTGCCTGGGCGGCGAATACCCGCGGCGCGCCGTCTGCCCATACGCAGGAACCGACCGAAAGAATGAGGAGGAGCTTCCATGCCTGATCAGAAAACATTTTATATCACCACGCCCATCTACTATCCCAGCGATAACCTGCACATTGGCCACGCATACTGCAGCGTCGCGGCCGATACCATGGCGCGGTTTAAAAAGCAGGAAGGGTACGATGTGTATTTCGTCACCGGCACGGACGAGCACGGCCAGAAGATTGAGCGTAAGGCTAAGGCCAAGGGCGTGACCCCACAGGAGTACGTGGACGAGATCGTCGCCGGGATCAAGCGGCTGTGGCAACTGATGGACGTGGAATACGATGATTTTATCCGTACCACGGACGAACGCCACGTGAAGGCCGTGCAGAAAATCTTCCGGCAGCTGTATGAAAAGGGCGACATTTACAAAGGGGATTACGAGGGCTGGTATTGCACGCCCTGCGAGAGCTTTTTTACCGAATTGCAGTTGGTAAACGGCTGCTGCCCGGATTGCGGGCGGCCCGTGGAAAAGACGCGGGAGGAGGCGTACTTCTTCAAACTGTCCAAATATCAGCAATGGCTGATCGATTATATCGAAACGCATCCGGATTTTATCCAGCCTGTATCCCGGAAAAACGAGATGGTCAACAACTTCTTAAAGCCGGGGCTGACGGATTTGTGCGTCAGCCGCACGTCCATCAAGTGGGGCATCCCCGTGGATTTCGACCCGAACCATACGGTGTACGTATGGGTGGACGCGCTGAGCAATTATATCACAGTGCTGGGCTACGGCACCGAGCACGATGAGCTGTTCCGCAAATATTGGCCCGCCGATCTCCACCTGGTCGGCAAGGAGATTATCCGCTTCCACACCATCATCTGGCCGATCCTCCTGCACGCGTTGGGGCTGCCCCTGCCCAAGCAGGTTTTCGGGCACGGATGGCTGGTGCTGGATGGGGTGAAAATGAGCAAATCGCTGGGTAACGTGGTTGATCCCGTGGTGCTGTGCAACCGCTACGGCAGCGACGCCATCCGCTACTTCCTGATGCGGGAGATGCCCTTCGGCAGCGACGGGCAGTTCAGCTACGAGGCGCTGCTGAAACGCATTAACGCTGATCTGGCCAACGATCTGGGCAATCTGCTCAGCCGCACCGTGGCGATGGTGGAAAAGTATTTCAGCGGCATTGTGCCCGTACCCGGCGCGTGGCAGGAGGGCGACCGCGCGCTGATCGCGCTGGCCGAGGCGACGCCCGCCAAGGTGTGCAGGCAGATGAGCGAACTGCAATACTCCGCAGCCTTAAGCGACATCTGGATGCTGGTCGGCGAATGCAACCGCTATATCGACATCACTGCGCCTTGGGTGCTGGAAAAGACCGACGAAGGCCGGGAACGCCTGCAAACCGTACTCTACGTGCTGTGCGAGTGCATCCGGTTCGTGGCTGTGCTTTTGCAACCGACCATGCCGCGCACGCCCGGGCGCATCTATACACAGTTAGGGCTTACGGATGCGAATCTGCATACCTTGGCTTCGCTGGAGCACTTCGGAGGCTTGCCTGCCGGCACGAAGGTATGCAAGGGTGAGGCGATTTTCCCGCGCATCGATATCCCCAAGGAGCTCGCGGACATTCTGCCAACGCCCAAGGCGGAACCTGCGCCGATAGCGGAAACCAAGTCCGCCGCCGCAGCACAGGAAGCCAAGCCGGAAGCCGGGGATGGAAGCATCACCATTGACGATTTCGCCAAGATCAAGCTCCGGGTGGCGCGGGTAATCGCCTGCGAGAAACTGGAAGGCAGCGATAAACTATTAAAGCTGCGCCTGAGCCTCGGGTCGGGCGAGCCGGAGCGCACGGTGGTCAGCGGCGTGGCCAAGGCCTACGCGCCCGAGGCGCTCGTGGGTCGGCAGGTGGTGCTGGTGGCAAACCTGAAACCCGCCAAGCTGCGCGGTGTGCTTAGCGAGGGCATGGTGCTGTTCGCCTCCGAGGCGGCGGATACGCTCAAGTTCGTCACTGTGGACGAAGGCACGCAGGATGGCGCGACCGTACGATGAGCGCGACTCTGTTTGATTCCCATTGCCATCTGGAAGACAAACGCTTTACCGGCGAAGTGGAAGCGGTGCTTGGCCGCATGCGGGAGGCGGGCGTGGAGCGGTGCATCCTCGCGGGCAGCGACGTGGAAACCAGCGAACACATCGCGCAAATCGTGGAAGCGCACGAAAACGTATACGGCGTGGTAGGTGTACACCCGCATGAAGCGAAAGGCTTTGCGGAGGATACGCTCCTCCGGCTTTCCGAGCTGCTGACCCAGCCCCGCATCGTGGGCGTGGGGGAGATCGGGCTGGATTATTACTACGATTTTTCCCCCCGCGAGGCGCAGCGCGAGGCGTTTGACCGGCAACTGGTTTTCGCTTACGAGAAGCATGTACCCGCCGTATTCCACGTGCGGGACGCCCACGGGGACACGTTGGACGTGTTTCGTGCCCACCGCGGGCGTCTGCCCGCGGGCGTGCTGCACTGCTACACCGGGAGCGTGGAAAGCGCGCGGGAATACCTTACGATGGGATTTTATATCTCGTTTTCCGGAGCCGTGACCTTCCAAAACGCGCACAACCTGCAGGAGGCCGCCCGTTACGTGCCCTTGGATCGCCTGCTGGTGGAAACCGACAGCCCCTACCTCGCGCCCGTACCCATGCGGGGAAAGCACAACGAGCCCGCCTACGTGCGTTACGTGGCGGAAAAGGTGGCCCAGCTTAGGGGAATTACCCTCGAGGCGCTCGCCGAACAGACCACGGCCAACGTGGAAAGGCTGTACGGGATTCCGGCGCTGGAAAGCGCGCTTCGATAAGCGAGTTCAAGGCCGCGGGAACGGGCTGCGCCGGTGGTGCGCGTCCACGCCCTCGCTTCTGACACTCCATCATAAAAACAGAGCGTCGCCTTCAGGCGCGCTCTGTTCATTTTGCGGATATGTCCAACCCCGGCCGGTTCAGGCCTCGGGAGCGGATGCTTCCAGATGGGTCGGTAAGGCGCGCTTCACATTACCGCTGCGCAAGCAACGGGTGCAAACATTCAGATGCTTCACCTGACCGTTGATCTCCACGCGGACGCGCTGCACATTCGGCGCCCAAAGACGATGGCTTTTACGATTGGAGTGGCTGACGTTGTTGCCGTTCAGCGTGCCCTTCTCGCAAACCTCACAAAACTTGCCCATTTGTTACACCTCCTAACGGGAGAGTCATTCATTCACAGCTTGACTATTCTATCACCCTTTGGCGGGTTTGGCAATAGTGCAAACCGAAATTTTACGGCACGGCGGCAAATGCCGCGGAGAGGGTGCCTGCCCGGCGCGTTAAGGCTTTACGGCGCTTAAAAGCTCGGTTGTGGAAAACGGATAGGTCAGTATCCCGTCCACCTCTCCGGCGATCGCCCCGGCCTGGATGAAGAACACGAAGTTCCCATCCGTATCCAGATAGAAATCGCTTTCGGGGGTGAATACGCTTTCCAGATCGGCGCGGGTCAGGCCGGGATCATAATCCTTTTGCAGCATTGCCTGCTGCTCTTGAATAATCTGCCACACCAGCCCGTATACCAGCGCGGACGCGTAGCTGTTTTGCGGTTCGACGTCCTGCTGCTCCAGCCCCATGGCCTGGGAGAGCGATACCGGCTGCCCGGCGTACACGCCGGTTAAGGCGAATACGACGGCCGTCCAGCTTTCGGTTTCGGCATTACCCAGAAACTGCCGGCTTAAGAGCAGCACGCTCAGGGTATCCTCCGTTGCGGCTGTGACACGGTAATCCAGCTGCGTATAGTAAGCGGGGCCGTCCTGCCCCGGCAGGGCAGTGAGTTCCGCCACGGTTTCGGGTACGGGCGTATCGTTCAGGTTGGCAGACAGCGCTGAGAAGTACGCGTTTACAGCCCGCACGGCATCCGTGTCGCCCGCGA
>JAJFVI010000195.1 GCA_021371895.1 Eubacteriales bacterium
CGCGCCCACAGGCGCGAAACTCGCTATACCTTGCAGGCGCATAGCCTGCGTTTGAATAACCGATACTACAGTGCGGTTATTCAAACCTCGCGGCGTGTATGGCGTCGGTGATGGATTCCTCAAACGTGGGATGCGGGCGCACCACGCGCGCCAACTCCGCGGCGGTCAGCCCGTTTTGGATAGCAAGCGCCAGCTCGCCCACCATTTCGGTGGCGCGGCCGCACAACAACTGTGCGCCCAGCAGTTTGTGGGTTGCACGATCAAATACCAGCTTAATAAAACCGCGGCCCAGTGCTTCCATCAGCGTGCGCGCGTTTTGTGTGGTAACCGCCTTGCCGATCACGATTTCGTATCCAAGCGCCTTGGCCTCCTCCTGCGTAAGGCCAACGGAGGCAATTTCCGGCGCGGTATAGACGCAGGAAGGGATCAGCGTCGGATCGACGGGGGAAGGGATGCCCAGCAGATCACACACAGCCGCGATACCCTGCGCCGTCGCGGCGTGCGCGAGCTGGGTGCGACCGTTGAGGTCGCCTACGGCGTATATGCCCGCGATATTAGTATGGTAGTGGTCATCCACAGCGACAAAGCGGCGTTCCGTCGTGATGGACGCACCTTCGTCCAGCAGCCTATCGGTCACAGGCCGCCGACCTGTGGCCAGCAGCGCGCGCTCGGCGGTGATTACAGCGGCAGCGCCGTTCTTTTCATAGGCTGCGGCAAAGCCTGCATCGGTCTGCGCCAGGTTTTGCAGGCGCGCATCAGTTGCGATCATGACGCCCAAGCCCTTTAGCAGTGCTTCCGCGCTGCGGCCGAGCTCTATATCCATCATGGGAAGCAAGCGCTTTTCGGCTTCCAGTACGTTGACGGCTACGCCCAGCCGGGCGTACAGGTATGCCATTTCCACACCGATCACGCCGCCGCCGACGATAACAAGGCTTTGAAAGGGTTCGGCGCCGGAGGCGGATAACAGATCGTCGCTGGTCCAAACGTCGGGGGAGTCACAGCCCGGTACAGGCAGGCGCGCGGGCGTGCTGCCCGTGGAGAGGATTACCTTTTGCCCCGTCAGGGTCTGCGTTTCGCCGCCTGCGCCCGTTACGCGCACCGAAAAAGGAGCGGTGGCGTTTAAAAGCGTTCCTATTCCCTCGTATACGGCTACTTTCGCGGATTGCAGCATCGTTTCGATGCCGTGGGTCAGCGTATCTACCAGTTCGTTTTTCCGGGCGAGCATCGCGCCGCGGTCAAAGGTGGCGAGGGCTTGCGGCACATAGGGGAGCGCCTCGTTCACGGCTTGCGCCGCGTGCAGATAGGCCTTGGTGGGGATACAGCCCCGATGCAGGCACGTGCCGCCAAGACGATCGCGCTCCACCAGTGCGACGTTCAGTTCGTGCCGGGCGGCGAAACCCGCGGCGGCGTACCCGCCGGGGCCGCCGCCGATGATGATGAGATCAAACATAAAAATACTCCTTTCGGAGAAGGAATACCGGGGAATATACGCTTCATGGGTTTATGAACAAAGAGAGGTATGCGCTTTATCTTTGGCGTGCGGGCGCTTCGGCGGAACTCTCGTGCTGCGCGGTGCGATCCAGCTCGCGGATGCGCCCGCAGATCAGCAGGGAGATGTCTCCGGTGATCTGGAGAAGTTGCGGGTCACGCAGCTCCTCCATTGTTTGGCGAAGTCTTCCGTTAATGGCGGCAATGAGGTAGGGGCTGCCGTTGAGCGTCTGCTCCAGAACCGTGAACAGCCCGGCTTCCATCGCGTCGGTAAACAGGCGCACGTTGCGGATCACGCCATCCTCAATGGCGAGGCGAACGGTTACACAGCCCCAAGGGAAGCGCTCGGAGATGGTGAACGCATAGGGGAAAGACTTAGGGTACAGCCATTCCGGGTCGGTAAACTGGGCCGTGAGGATGCGGATCGTCGGCTGATCCAACATCCGCTCATCCAGTACCGCCGGAGCGTATTGATACACACTGGTAAACGCGCGGTACAGAGCGCCCTGCAGCGTTTCAATCGTCATATCCGGCGCAAGGGTTTTCAGGTTGACGACACGCGAGGGAACGCTTTCCACGCCGTGGTATTGCAGCTTCGCCGGATTGGCGGTCAGGTACCGGGCCATAACGTCCAAATCGCAATCCACCAGCAGCGTCCCGTGGTGGTAGGCACCGTAGCCGGATTTGAAGAACGCGTTGCCGCTGAATTTACGCCCGTCGATCAAAAGATCGTTGCGGCCGCTGTGATAGGCTTCCAGGCCGAAAGAAGAAATCGCCATGCGCACTACGGAAAGCTGGCGGGGGATGTCAAATTCAGTTTTTGGCAGAATGAAGGTAAAATTCAAATTCCCCATATCGTGATAAACCGCGCCCCCGCCGCTCATACGTCGCGCGATCTTCCCGCCGGACTCACGAAAGTCGGTCACCCGGCATTCGTACCACGGGTTCTGGTTGCGCCCGATGACGATGGTGCGGTTGTTTTGCCACAGGTACAGGATGGCCGTTTCCTCGGGGAGCGTATCCATCAGGTGCTTTTCGATGGCAAGGTTGCGATAGGGGTCCGTTCCGCGGGCAATCAGGCAGGCCGTGCGTCTAATCATCCGTTTTCACCGCCGATAGGTAGAGTGCCGAAAGCTGTCACACCTGCACCGTGGAACGCCCGCCGCGCGGTGAGGACGCTGCCGATATATGGGCCACACGCCGTACATAAGACGGCTCTCGGATATAGTAGCAACGCGCCTAAAGCGCGAGGTTGCGCTCCGCCCGGCGGAAAAAAATCAGGCTTCGGGCGTCCAGCGCAGGATGGGCGTACGGGCAGCCTTCACCTCGTCCGGCCGGCCGATGACCGCCGTAACCGGCGCTGCGTGCAGCGCTTCGGGGTTAAGCTTGAGCTGAGCAAGAATAGCGATCATCACCTCGGCAGCTCTGTCCAGCGTTTCGCGGCTTTCGGTTTCCGTGGGCTCAAACATCAGCGCTTCGTGTACGATCATGGGGAAGTACATCGTCGGCGGATGGATGCCGTGGTCGATCATGGCCTTGGCGACGTCCAGTGCGCTTACCCCGTAGGTTTCCCGTATGGATTCCAGCGTGAGCACGAACTCGTGCATACACAGCCCGGCTTTTGCGGGGGTGTAACCGGCGTCCCGGAGGCGTTTGAACAGATAGTTGGCGTTGAGCACCGCGTGCTCGGCTACGGCGCTCAGATTATCGCAGCCCAACGCCTTGATATAGGCGAGCGCGCGAACCATCACCGCGAAGTTGCCCCAAAATGCTTTTACTTGCAGGGTGCCTGTCTCGCCCGCGCAGGCTGTGCCGGGTAAAAAGGGCGCAAGCGGCGCTTTCACGCCTACAGGCCCGCTGCCGGGGCCGCCGCCGCCGTGCGGCGTGGAGAAGGTTTTATGCAGGTTCAGGTGCGTTACGTCAAACCCCATATCTCCGGGTCGGGCGACACCCAAAACGGCGTTGAGGTTGGCGCCGTCGTAATAAAGCA
>JAJFVI010000197.1 GCA_021371895.1 Eubacteriales bacterium
CCGGATAAGTGCGGTTCAAGCAAAGACCATACTTCATCCGAAATGTCATGTCTGTGCAGCGCAATGGACATAATCACATCTCCATTCATTATTGATGTGATTATTATCTCACAATTTCTATCTCGTGTCCACACTGTCTAAAAAATTCCAAAAATTTTGGATGGCTGTCAACCACCTTATCATCATGGCCATCGGTGGATTTATCATCTATTACGGCATTCTGCTGATTGGCATCGCCGGCAAAGGCAGGCTCGAAATTGTGCGGGCGCTGCCTAAAAGCGTGTTTTACCTTACCATTCCGGTCGGCGGATTCTTTATCGTGTACTTCGCGCTGATGCACCTGCTCCATCGCGAGGATCTGATGCCTTCCGCGATCAAGAACTTCTATCCGTGCCCAAAGGAGGATGCTATCGATGGGCTATGATGTGAACCTGGCGATCATCCTTTTGCTCGGTTCGTTTTTTATTTTGATCCTGTTGCGGTTGCCCGTGGTTTTTGCCATGTGCGCTTCCACCATCCTCACCATGCTCTACACGCAAACCAACCTGATGACCATGATGCAGCGCATGGCTTCCGCCATCAACAGCTTTAGTCTTCTGGCCATCCCCTTCTTTCTGCTCGCGGGCGAGATTATGGGTGCCGGAGGCGTGTCCGATCAGCTGGTAGAGGTTTCTAACGCGCTGGTGGGCCGTTTCCGCGGCGGCCTTGGCCATGTGAACGTTCTGGCCTCAATGCTGTTCGGCGGCATGTCCGGGTCTTCCGCGGCGGATATCGCCTCCCTTGGCCCCATCGAAATGAGGTTGATGAATGATTCGGGCTATGATCCGGATTACTCCTGCGCGCTCACCATCACCTCCAGTTGTCAGGGCGTGCTGATTCCGCCCAGCCATAACATGATCATCTACTCCATGGCGGTGGGCGGCGTATCGGTCGGCGGCCTGTTCATGGGCGGTCTGCTCCCGGGCGTGCTGCTGGGCGTTTTGCTGATGGTTACCAACGCGGTCATCTCCTACCGCCGCCACTATCCGGTTGGCGAAAAGGTGTCGTTCCTGAAAACCCTCAAAATTATGCTGAAGAGCTTTCCCGCGATTCTGACCATCCTGATCATCCTGTGCGGCGTGTCTTTCGGCTTCTTCACCGCGACGGAATCCGCCGCTGTGGCGTGCCTGTGGGCTTTCTTCGTTTCCACGGTGATCTATCGCAAGCTCAAAATAAAGCAGGTACCCCAACTGCTGTTTAACGTGCTTAAGAGCCTTGCGGTGGTTTTCGGCCTTATCGCCTCGGCCGGCGCTTTTGCTTACATGGTTTCCAAGCTCAATATCCCCACGATGTTTGCTTCGGCGCTGATTGGCATTTCCGATAACAGAATCGTGGTGCTGCTGCTCATCAACCTGATGCTGCTGATACTTGGCTGCATCATGGACATGGCACCGCTGATCCTCATTTGCTCGCCGATCCTGCTGCCGGTTTGCCTGAGCATCGGCATGAATAGCATCTCTTTTGGCATCATGTTGATCTTCAACCTTGCGATCGGCCTGTGTACGCCGCCGGTCGGCAACGCGCTGTTCATCGGGTGCGCAGTCGGCAAACGGAGGCTGGAGGATGTGGTCAAACAGATGCTCCCGCTGTATGGCGTGATGCTGGTCGGCCTGATGCTGGTGACGTACGTGCCGTTCTTCACCACGTGGATACCGCACCTGCTGGGGTACCTGAATTAACGTGCGTCCCTGCCGCGTTTATGCGGCACGGACAGCAAAGGCGTAACCGACCTGTTTTTTGCGTATGGGTGTATATAAAGGCAGCTGGGTTCGCTTGCCATAGGAGTGTTGATAATGGAACTGACGCTGGAAGGGATGCGGGATACCGCCGCGTGGCAACATGCCGGAATCCGTTTGCCGCGGTTCGATGTGCGTGCCATGCGTGAAGCCACGGCGAAAGCGCCCCGGTGGGTGCATTTTGGCGCGGGCAACATCTTCCGCGGGTATATCGCGATGCTGGCCCAACGGATGCTGGATCAGGGGCTGACCGATACGGGCGTGATCGCCGCGGAAACTTTCGATTTTGATATTATCCGGCGCATTTACGCGCCGCACGATCTGCTTTCGCTTGTGGCGGGGCTGCACGCGAACGGCCGGATGGACTGCGATGTACTGGGCAGCGTGGCTTCAGCGTTGGCGACGGACGAGGAGGCACAGCTGCAGCGGCTGTTTACCCTCTTTACAATGCCAACGCTGCAGATGGCAAGCTTCACGATTACTGAAAAAGGTTATGCCGTCTTTGATCTGGCCGGCGAACCAACCTCGATGGTGCGGGAGGACATCGCCGCCGGGCCCACGCACGCGCGCCACATTATGAGCGTGGTAACGGCGCTGCTGCTTACGCGCTACCGAATGGGCGGCGCTCCCATCGCGATGGTCAGCATGGACAACTGCGCCCGCAACGGCGAAAAGCTGCGGGCTGCCGTAACCGCCATCGCCGAAGGATGGGTGGAAAACGGCTTCGCCCCCACGGGATTTCAACAATACCTGGCCGATCCCGCGAAGGTTTCCTTTCCCTGGAGCATGATCGACAAAATTACCCCGCGCCCCGCCGAGGCCGTGCGTAAAAAACTGGAACGGATGGGCGTAAGGGGCATTGAACCCATCGTAACAAAGCGGGGTACGTTTATCGCCCCCTTCGTGAATACGGAGATTCCGCAGTATCTGGTGGTGGAGGATCTGTTTCCCGCCGGGCGGCCGCCGCTGGAAAAGGTGGGCGTCTATTTTGCCAATCGCGATACGGTGAACCGCGTGGAGCGCATGAAGGTCACCACATGCTTAAACCCCCTGCATACGGCGCTGGCGGTATACGGCTGCCTGCTTGCGTACGATTCCATTGCCGCTGAGATGCAGGATCCGGATCTGAACCGGTTGATTACCCGCATCGGTTATGACGAGAGCATGCCGGTAGTCGTTGATCCGGGCATCCTCAACCCGCGTGATTTTCTCAACGAAGTGCTTACCCAGCGCTTCCCCAACCCCTTCATCCCCGATACGCCCCAGCGCATCGCCAGCGACACGTCCCAGAAAATTTCCATCCGCTTTGGGGAGACCATCAAGGCGTATATGGCGTCGCCCACGCTGGAGGCCGCCTCGCTTACCATGATCCCGCTGGTGCTGGCGGGCTGGCTGCGCTACCTCCTGGGGGTGGATGACCAACTTGCGCCCTTTGAACGTTCCGACGATCCGCTGCTTACGGAGCTGACGCGGCGTCTGGAAGGCGTAACCGCGGGCCGGCCGGAAACCGTTAAGGGCAAGCTTTCGCCCATCCTGTCCGACATAAGCCTGTTCGGTGTGGATCTGTACGCGGCGGGGCTTGCGGATAAGGTGGAAGGGATGATGGGGGAGCTTTGCCGGGGGAGGGGCGCGGTACGCGCCACACTGCAAAAATACCTGTGTTCCTAATAAGTGAAATATAAGGAGAACCGGCCATGAAACCGTTTCTGGACGAGGATTTTCTGCTGTCCACCGATACGGCCCGACACCTGTACCACCGTTATGCCGAACCCTGCCCGATCATCGATTATCATTGCCACCTGCCCGTCAGGCAGATTGCCGACAACGTGCGCTTCCGTAACGTTGGGGAGCTTTTTCTGGCAGGAGATCATTACAAATGGCGCGCCATGAGCGCCTATGGCTATACAAACGACTTTATCCGCACCTCGGGGGATGAGGAGCGCTTCATGGCATACGCCAAGGCTATGCCCAGGATGCTGGGCAACCCCCTCTACCATTGGACACATCTGGAACTAAAGCGGGTGTTCGGTATTACGGAGCCGCTATGCGGGGAAAACGCAAAGGCGGTGTGGGACAAAGCCAACGCCATGCTTGCGCAGGAGGATTTCCGCGCCCGCAGGCTGATCGAGCAATTCAACGTGAAGGTACTTTGTACCACCGATGATCCGGTCGATTCGCTGGCCGACCATGAGCGCATCGCGGCCGACCCCGATTGTCAGGTCAAAGTGCTGCCGGCTTTTCGCCCGGATAACGTGGTCGAATGTGAAAACCCCGGCTTCGCCGCGTACCTTGGCAGGCTTTCAGCGGTGGCCGGGGTGCCCGTGCGCACCGTGGACGACGTGCTTTGCGCGCTGGACAACCGCGTGCAGTATTTTCACGAGCATGGTTCCCGCCTCGCCGATCATGGGCTGGACCGCGTGCCGTGGGTGCAGGTCGACCGGAAAAAGGCGGAAATAGCGCTCCGGCAGGCGCTGCGGGGTGAACCGATGGATGGGGAATGTGCCGAACATTACCGCACGGCCATTTTGCTGGGGCTTGGCGAGAGCTACGACCGTCGCGGTTGGGTACAGCAGTACCATATCGCTTCGCTCCGGGAGGTCAACACCCGCGCTTTGACGGCTTACGGCCCTAACACCGGTTACGACGCCATTGCGGATGAACCTTTCGCCTGGAAGCTGAGCAGGCTTCTGGACGCGCAGGAGCGCGAAGGCCGTTTGCCTAAAACTATCCTTTATACCCTGAACCCTGCCTTCAACTATGCCGTTGCGGCGGTGGCCGGCGCCTTTCAGGGCGGTACGCCGGGCAAGGTGCAGTTCGGTACCGCGTGGTGGTTTGCCGATCAGTTGGATGGGATGCGCGAGCAGATGAAAACACTGGCCTCGCTGGGGCTGCTAAGCACCTTTGTCGGGATGGTGACGGATTCCCGTTCGTTTGTCAGTTATCCTCGGCACGAGTATTTCCGCCGCCTGCTTTGCGACATCATCGGCACATGGGTGGAAAACGGCGAATACCCTGACGATGAAAAAACGCTCGGCAGCATCCTACGTGGCATCTGCTGCGAAAACGCTACCCGATACTTTGGCTTCACGCTGTAACCGGAGCGTACCATTGCGGGTTCTATGTACAAAATACGCAACAGTGCGGCGGAGCGTGGCAGTCGTGCTGAATAGGACTATTATTCACTCTTCACAAAACATTGTTTCGCGGCCGTCCCGGGCGGCACCTGCCTCCTTCCCCGCGCATTCGGCCATGCGTGGGGTTTTCGTTTTGCTTTATATTTTACCAAAGAGTTAGGGCCTCCCCCGCATATTTTGAAGTGGTCAAGCCGTGTTTGTTACGCGTTGGGAACAGCGCACGGAAAGGTCACAGGCTTCTCACGGTCAGGCAAAGCTGACCGGCATAAAAAAACGAAGGGATGTGACCCTCCGATACTGCCTGTGTTAATGTTTGTTTTATTCTTTGAGAGTGGGATCAACGCTTCGCCCTGATACGGCAGGCAAAAGAGAGCATCATGCCGAACAGCGCCTTTGCGAGCGTGTTCCCCTGCCATACATCGGCCTTGCATAGCGGCGCGTATTCGCTGCGCATTTGCCGCAAGGGGGCGGCGCGCTGCCGCACCGTCTATTGCTTCATCGCGTTGATGTATTCTTCCAGGCACCAATCGTGATCGCGGATCACAGTGGAATGCGATATACCCACATAGCGGATGTGCCAGCACTCGGCTACATAGCCGGTTATTTTCTCCTTGTCTTCCTGGTAGCGGACGATAAAGCCGTAATCCCAGCAGTTTTTATCCAGCCAAAGCTGCTGCTTGGTGCCTTTGAAGATCGTATCGGCCACGGTGATGTCAAACGCCAGTCCGGTCTGGTGCTCGCTGGTGCCCGGATCGGCCACGGTGAGGCGCGTGGCGCTGAGAGCGTCGGCACGGCTCTTGCCTTGGGACACAAAGGTGGCTACCTGCTGATCGAACAGCTCCTGCTGGTACTGGTAGCTGCGATATCCGGCGCTGACCTGCCAACTGGTGATGCCATCGTCCTTGGCGGCCAATAACATCGTCTGCAGCGCCGCGACGGCCTCGCGGTCGCCTTGAATATCGCTGCCCTTGACATATACTAGACTCGCTGGCAAAACGTTGCGCAGCACCACCAGATTTGCGGGTTTGTAGCTCTCCGCCAGAGGATTGTCGCGGTTGACCAGCAAAGGGAGCGTCGCCGGATCGGGTGTGGGGGTAATGGTAACGGGCGGCGCGCTGGAGGCATAAACTGCCGCGAGCGTTACGCTGCCGCTCACACCGTCTACTTCCAGACCATTCTGGCTCTGGAACAGGCGCACGGCCTCCTGCGTAGCGGCGCCGTAATCACCGTCCACCGCGCCGGTGTAATACCCCAGCGCTTTCAACCGCTCCTGCAGCGCGCTTACCGAGCCGCCCTGAGCGCCCTTGGAAAGCAGCGACGGTGTCGGGGAAGGCGTAGGCGTGGGGATATAGGTCTGCGCGGTGGTTGCGTAAAGCGCGGAAAGCGTTGCCGTACCTGCAAGCCCATCGGCTGTGAGGCCCATTTGGCTTTGGAACAGCTTGACCGCCGCCGCGGTGCCCTGCCCGTACTGGCCGTCCACCGCATTGGTATAGAAGCCCAGTTCCTTGAGCTTCGTCTGCAGGCGCGTCACGGCGTCCCCGGTCGTCCCCAGCGATAGGATCAGCGGAGTCGGGGTGGGGGTATTGTTGGGGTCGAGCGTCACCATCAGCACGCTTTGGGTGAGGGCGGTAGGCGTGGGAGTGGCGTCGCGTTCGACGGTATAGGCGTTATAGGCGTCGATGGTGCCGGGGGCAAGCGCTGCCACGGCGACGCAGCAACCCGCCAGCGCAATCCATAAAAGCCACGTAAATACGCCGGGTTTTTTACGCATGGGTAACTCCTTACGATAGCAAAACATTCTTTGCGGCTGTATGCCGTACGATCAATACAACGTTCGTCAGAGTCCAAACCCTGCCGGAATGCGCCTCAACCTTGCCAGAGGGGGGCGGGATAGAGCCCTTTCCCGATCATCTGCCCAAGCGCTTCGACGATCTGTTTCCGGTCGTCCTGATAGGTGACGCCGTACCAGCGATCCTGCGTGGCGGTCACCTTGACCTTTACACGCCCGCTACGAAGCAGTTCATCCACCACGAAGGGCAGAAAGAATTCCGCTTTTGGGGGGTTCTCTTTCGCCGCCCGATCCAGAAACGGCGGGAAAGCCTCCCAGAGGCGATCCATCATCGCGCGAGGAAAGGCCCACATGTTCATGCTCACGATGGTTTCGGAGTCCAGGCGAGTGTAAGTGACCATGTCTTGGCTCATCAGCGGACCGTCCACGCTGGTAATGATATGCGTGCGTTCGCAAATATCCCGTAGTGTCCCGTCCGCCGCCACGTCGCACACCCCGCGTGCCACGCTGCCTGTGGTGCTCAGTGTGTTGCGCAGCCTGTAGCCCACCATAAAGTAATCGCCGTCGTCCCGCAGGTTCGTCAGGTGATCGTAAGCCAGCCGGAACGCCTCGGCGCCGTAAAAATCATCCGCGTTGATCACGCAAAAAGGCGCGTCGATCAACTGCCGGGCGGCAAGCACGGCGTGGCCGGTACCCCATGGCTTTTGGCGTCCCGTGGGTACGGCGTACCCTGCAGGCAGGTCGTCCAGATCCTGATAGGCGAATTGTAAAGGCATTTTGATGCGGTTTCCCAGCACCGAACGAAAATCCTGCTCGTTTTCCCGCTTAATCACCACCACCGCGCGCTCGAACCCGGCGCGAAGCGCGTCGAAAAGTGAATAATCCAGGATCAGTTCGCCATCGGGCCCCACGGGGTCCATCTGTTTCAGGCCGCCATAGCGGCTTCCCATGCCGGCGGCCATAATCAGCAATATCGGTTTGGAGGTCAAGCGGGTCACTCCGTTTCAACATGATCATAGTTATCCAACGCGCACCGCGGTGAACATACTAAAATAGTATAGCACAACCTGCCGTAAAGGGGCAACCGCGGCGGTGCAACCGTCCGCCGTGAAGATTGCAAGTTAAACTGCCACCCCCTCCGCGTCAGGCAACGTTGTGAGCGCTGATCTGGCAATATATCTGATGCTTTGCCCTGCTTTCAACTGTGCCTCCATTTGATTGCGTTCCCAGTTTTGCAGCTGTTTCCATTCCCGCTGCATGTGCTATCCTGTCGTCTCGGTTGCTTTTGTTGTATGCGACCTCATTGTACCTGATCTGACGGATCTGGGTCACTTTTGTCCCGGGGGGCGGCAATTCATTTTACAACCTACCGGTTCGGCGACCATTGTGCATAAACTGTATTTTCTGCGCGTCGCGATTGACTTGCCCGCGCAACATTGTATACAATATTCCTATAACGGCGGAACCCCTGGCTCCGCCGTTCGTGCTTGCAAAGGCGCAAGCGGCGTATGCGGTCTCCGCACGCGCGCCGCGAACGCACGCCGCGCCGTTTGGCTGCGGCGAACACTCGACGGCTTACAGGAGGTCGCCCATGAACGCAACCTATAAAATCCTCTCTTTGCACCTTGTGGAAGGGCAATTGAAACGCGGCGAAGAAATCGGCATCCGCATTGATTATACCCTCACGCAGGACAGCACCGGCACCATGGCGTATCTGCAATTTGAGGCCATGGGTATCCCGCGCGTGAAAACCGAAAAATCGGTCGCCTATATCGACCACAACACCCTGCAGACCGGCTTTGAAAATGCCGACGACCATATGTATCTGACGACGGTAGCTAAAAAACACGGCGTGTACCTCTCCAAGCCCGGCAACGGCGTTTGCCATCAGGTCAACCTGGAGCGCTTTGCCATTCCCGGCAAGACTCTGCTGGGGAGCGACAGCCACACGCCCACGGCGGGCGGGCTGGGCATGCTAGCTATCGGCGCGGGCGGGTTGGATGTGGCCGTGGCGATGGGCGGCGGCGCGTATTACCTGCCCTGCCCGGCGGTAGTCAATGTGCGCTTAACCGGGAAACTCAGGCGGGGCGTGGCTGCCAAGGACGTTATTTTAGAAGTGCTGCGGCGCCTGACCGTCAAAGGCGGTGTGGGTAAGGTAATGGAATATACGGGCGAGGGTATAAAAACGCTCTCCATCCCCGAGCGGGCAACCATCACCAACATGGGCGCGGAACTGGGTGCGACGACCAGTATCTTCCCCGCCGACGCCATGGCGCGCGATTTTCTGTGCGCGCAGGGCCGCGAGCAGGATTACACGCCCGTTCTTCCCGACCCAGACGCGACCTACGACGAAACGGTCACCATCGACCTTTCCGCCTTGGAGCCGATGGTGGCGCTGCCGCACATGCCCGATAACGTAAAAACCCTACGCGAGGCGGGGCCCGTGAAGGTCGATCAGGTCTGCATCGGCTCCTGCACCAACTCAAGCTACCTGGATATGATGCGCGTAGCGCGCATTCTGAAGGGAAAAACCGTCCATCCCGACGTGGGTCTGGTGATCGCGCCGGGTTCCCGGCAGGTGCTGGGGATGCTGGCAGCCAACGGCGCGCTCAACGACATGATTCAGGCGGGCGCGCGCATCACCGAAACGGCCTGCGGCTTTTGTATCGGCATGGGGCAAAGCCCGCGCACCGGCGCGGTAAGCCTGCGCACCAACAACCGCAATTTCTTCGGCCGCAGCGGCACCAAGAGCGCCGGCATCTACCTGGTTTCCTGCGAAACTGCGGCAGCCAGCGCGCTGAGCGGCGTTCTCAGCGATCCGCGCGCGCTGGATGTAGATCTGGATATTCCCATGCCCGAGAAGTTCGCATACAACGACAACCTCATCCTCCCGCCCGCGCCTCCCGAAGCTGCGGGCGCGGTGGAGGTAGTGCGCGGCCCCAACATCCGACCCTTCCCCCAGGCCGAGAAACTGGCGGATAACCTGAACGGCCAGACGCTGCTCAAGATGGAGGACAACATCACCACCGACCACATCATGCCCAGCGACAGCAAGCTGCTTCCCTTCCGCTCCAACATCCCCAAGCTGAGCGATTACTGCCTCACCCCGGTGGACGCCACCTTCCCCGCACGCGCGAAAGCCGCGGGCGGGGGCATCCTGATTGCGGGGCAGAACTATGGGCAGGGCTCCAGCCGCGAGCATGCGGCGCTCGTGCCGCTGTACCTGCACATCCGCGCGGTGATCGCCAAGAGCTTCGCGCGCATACACCGCGATAACCTGATCAACAACGGCATCCTGCCTCTGGTATTCCAGAACGAGGCGGATTACGACCGGTTCGACCAGGGCGACGAACTGGCGCTGGACGGCGTGCGCGCGCTGGTGACTACTGGTGCGGAAGTGATTCCCGTGCGCAACGTAACCAAGGGCTTTACGTGCAACACGCTGCTTAAACTCAGCGATCGCCAGCGCGGGATGATACTGGCCGGCGGGCTGATTAATATGGTGAGGGAGAAGGAGTAAGGGTGCCAACCCATTCTCCTGCCTTGCGCATCGAATAACACGAAAATATCAAGTATCCAATGAGGGGGCGGCTGTTTTGTGCAGCCGCCCCCTTTATCCTTACGTATAATAGGTTTTGCCTGTCAGTTGATCTGAATCTGATCCAACATATCTTTCAGTTCGTCTCCTGTCAGGCAGAAAATCTTTTTATCATTATTGGCAATAGGAATTTAACACATCGTATAATTGTTGAAAAACACAGCATTTCTTCGATAAACATCGTATTCATCACTTTTCGCAAGTTATTCGACCTTCTTCCCAATATTTTGACTATATTTGACCAATACGCCTCTTCTCAATTATTGACTATCTTTGACCTTAATGCTATCCTTTGATTACGGTTCGTGGGTTCCTCCCCAGAGGAGCCTTCAAGACCGATATGGTGATTTTGCATGGGTGGTACGCCGCCCGAAAATTGAAGGAGGATGCACAATGTATACGCTCGTTCCTTACTGCCGTAACTTTACCCGTGAACTCCCCGCCCCGTTTTTAAACGGTAACTTTTTCCGTTCGTTCTTCGACATGAGCGATCTCATGGGCCCCGCAGGCTTCCGCGTGGACGTGCGCGAGGATGAGAAAGCCTATGAGCTGGAAGCCGAGCTTCCCGGTGTGCCTAAGGATAAGCTCAACGTCAGCATTGACGAGGGGATGCTCACCATCAGCGCCGACCTCAATGAGGAAAAGAAGGAAGAAAAGGGCAGCTACCTTTACAGTGAGCGCCGCAGCGGGCACGTGGAGCGTCGCTTCAACCTGGAAGGCATTGATGCGGAGAACATCAAGGCCGACTATCGCAACGGCGTGCTGTTGGTGACCGTGCCCAAGGAACAGCCCGCTCCCAAGAAGGAAGCCAGGAAGATCGAGATCGTCTCGGAGAACGCCTGAGGGCACGCTAAACCCAACTTCCGGGGAGGCGACTCCCCCCAATGGGCTTAGGGGAACCGTTTCCGTTAGGGACGGTTCCCCGCCACCCGGAAGATGCAAACGGCACAAGGTTTGCCAGCTCGTTTGAGCAAGTAACGCGATACAACTCAACCTCCGGAAACTAAAAGCGCCGTGGTGAATCGCGGCGCTTTTGGCGTGTGTAATGATGTTTCGGCTTCCGGGCGTGGATACGAAATGACGGGAACGCAGCGTTCCCTACGCCACGGATTATTCCATAGCCCTGGACGCGCCGGTAGCATCGGACAGCCAGGTGCAATGTGATTTGAGTTCTTTCTTTACCAGCCGCGGCAGGGACGATTGTGTTATTCCCTTATGCTGCACTCCGAACGCGGCCGTGGCGGTGTGATCGATACGGCCGTAAACGTTACACTTGGCAAGCGTCACGCGCCCGTGCTATACTGGGTCGCAAGCATCCGCGGCTTTTCCGGACGGCAACCGCCCCAACATCCGATATCGCATCCGAAGGGATGGCGTTTCATGCAAAAGACCTATGCTCTGTTCGATTTTGACGGCACGCTGATCCGTGGCAATTCGATTATTCTTTTATGTCTGTACGCATACCGCAAAGGATATATATCGAAGCACGATGCCGCACAAACCTTATGGACAGCGTTCTTGTACGGGCTGCACCTCTGCCCGGCGGTGCGTGCCAAGGAACGCTCTCTTTCCTTTTTAGTCGGTAAGACCGCCGCGCAGGTCGACGTAATCGCCGAGGATTTCTGCCAAACGGTGCTCGCGCCGCGTCTTAGGCCGCAGGGACTGGAAGCCATCCGCACCCACCGGGCAGCAGGGCATGAAGTGCTGTTGATTTCTGCTTCCTCCGCTTTCTACCTTCATCGGATGCAAGCTCGTTTGGGTGTAAACGATATGATTGCCACGCATCTGGACGTGGATGAAACGGGCCTATTCGCCGGGCGGGTATGCGGGGAAAACTGCCGTGGCCTGCAAAAGCCGCTGCGTTTGGCTGAATACCTGGCCGCCAAGGGCGACCGGCTCGATTACGACACTTCTTTCGCCTATGGCGATTCCTATAGCGATTTGCCCATGCTGCGCCTGTGCGCGCACAAGGTGGCGGTCAATCCCAAAGCACGGCTGTGGCGAGCGCTGCGTAAGCTGGAAGGCGCGACACGCGTGCGCTGGCGCGAACCGTAAATACCCACGGTTGAGTGAAGCGTGTATTTCAACCACGGCCAGCGATCTACCAACGGCCACGGGGAACGCTCTCTACTGTGGCGCGGGCAGGGGTGAAAACGGGAGGCGTGTAAAAATGAACTTTGCCAGAGCGGACGAGCTGATGCGGCAAGCGATAACGAACCATGCCTTTCCATCTGCCGCATTGCTGGTGGGCCGGGGCGAACGCATCCTGTTCCGACATGCCTACGGCCGTCTGGGGCCGGACGAAACCGAGCCCCCGGTGAACGCGCAGACCCGGTTCGATATTGCGTCTCTTACCAAGCCGTTGGTGGTAGCTATGCTTATTCTGCGGGCCATGGAGAGCGGCAAGCTCTGCCTGTGGGACAAGCTGGGCACGTTTATCGAAGCGCCGGAAGATAAAAGAGAGATCACCATTCGCCAATTGCTCACTCATACGGCGGGCTTCCCGGGCGGGCTGCACCTGTGGCGCATGACCGACGATCCCGCCCTCGCCGCCGAGCTGCTGCTGGGCACCCGGCTCGTCACGCCGCCGGGGAAGCGCGTGCAATATTGCTGCGCGGGATACCTGCTTTTGGGGCAGCTGCTGGAATGCCTGTATGGTCAATCTTTGTCTGAGCTCGCGATGCAGGAGGTTTTTTGGCCACTCAAGATGACACATA
>JAJFVI010000216.1 GCA_021371895.1 Eubacteriales bacterium
GAAAAGCTGATCAGCGAGTTTTACTTCCGGGACGCCAGGCGGAAACTGCTTGCCGTTCCGGGGCTCGTGCGCATCGGCGTTACGGGCAGCTACGGAAAGACCTCCGTCAAGCACATCATCGGCGCGATCCTTTCCGAAAAATACCCGACACTCGTCACCCCTGCCAGCTACAACACTCCCATGGGGGTATCCCGGTCCGTTCGCGAGCAACTGACGCCCTCGCACCAGGTGTTCGTGGCGGAAATGGGCGCAAGGCACATGGGGGACATCCGGGAGCTGTGCAGGCTGGTGAAGCCCAACATAGGAGTGCTTACATCGGTGGGGCCGCAGCACCTGGAAACCTTCCGGACCATCGAGCGTGTGGCAAAAGCCAAGTACGAACTCATCGAAGCGCTGCCCGCGGACTCCCACAGCTATTTTTGCGACGATCACGCCATCTGCAAACACCTTTACGACCGTACCGATAAACCCAAGACGCTGATCAGCCTCAGCCCCGGTGAAGCGGATGTGTGGAGTGAACATATCGCCGTTTCGGCGGAGGGAAGCGCGTTCGACTTGTGCATTCGGGGCAAAGGGAGCGTGCGTTGCCAAACCCTCTTGCTGGGTGAGCACAACATCGTCAATATCCTTACGGCCGCGGCCGTAGCCAGCGATCTGGGCGTATCACTCACGCAGATCGCCCACGGCATCAGCAAGCTGCAGCCCGTTCCCAGCCGCCTGGAGTTGCTTACCTCGCCGGCCGGTTTTACCATTATCAACGACTCGTTCAACAGCAATCCCGTGGGCGCACGGGCGGCGCTGAAGGTGCTTTCTCAGTTCCCGGGGCGGCGAATCATCATCACGCCGGGCATGGTGGAACTGGGTGTACACGAGGCGGAATACAACAAGGAGTTTGGGCGCGCCATTGCGTCGGCGGCGGACATCGCCGTTATCGTAGGTAAAAAGCGGGCGCAGCCCATCATTAGCGGTCTTACGGAAGAGGGTTTCCCCAAGGAAAACATCTACCGGGTGGACAGTCTGGACGCATCCACGGCGCTACTGACCACGCTTGTGCATAGGGAGGATACGGTGCTCTACGAAAACGATCTGCCCGACCATTATCAAGAGGCGTGATTTTAGGAGGTTCAGACATGGGTAAACTACAGCTTGGCGTTATTTATGGCAGCCGCAGCAGCGAACACGAGGTGTCCGTTATCAGCGCTTTGCAGCTGATGAAGGCGGTAGACAGGCAAAAATACGACGTGATCCCCGTGTACATCAGCATGAAGGGCGAATGGTTCACGGGGGAGCCACTTTGGGATATTCGCACTTATGCGAATTTTGATCCGGCCCTCAAGGGGCTTGTGAAAGTCCAACTGGACGTGACTACCGGCTCCGGCGCGCTGACGACCATCGAGCCCCCCCGCGGGCTGTTCGGGCACGAGCAGGTGCGGCTGGTGGCACGCCTGGGCTGCGTGATTCCCGTGTTGCACGGCATGCACGGGGAGGACGGCACCCTGCAGGGGATGCTGGAGATGTGCAACATTCCTTACGCCAGTTCCGGCGTCGCGCCGTCCGCCGTGGGGATGGACAAGGTATTTCTAAAGCAGTATTTTCAGGGCGGCGGCTTTCCGGTGCTGCCGGGCTGCCGTATGCTACGCACGGAATGGGAAAGCGCGCCGGAGTCCGCTATGGAAGCGGTAGAAAAAGCACTGCCTTATCCCGTGTTCGTCAAACCCGCGTCACTGGGTTCCTCAATCGGTGTCAGCAAGGCTTCCAACCGCCAGGAACTCATTGGAGCGCTCTCGCTCGCCTTCCAGTTTGACCGGAAAGTGCTCATTGAAAAAGGGCTGGAAAAGCCGCTGGAACTGAACTGCTCGGTACTGGGCTACGGTGGGGAGGCGCGCGCTTCCGAAATCGAAATGCCCGTGACCGGCGGCGATCTGCTGAGTTTTATGGATAAGTATCTGCAGGGCAGTTCCTCAGCCAAAGGAATGGCGTCGCTTAAGCGCGTGCTGCCCGCGCCTATCGAGCCGGAGCTCAGGGAACGCATCCGAACGCTTTCGGTGGACATTTTTAAAAACATGGACTGCAAGGGCGTCGTGCGCATCGATTACATGTACGACACGGCCTCAGGTGAACTATACATCACCGAGATCAACACCATTCCGGGCTCGCTTGCGTTTTACCTGTGGGAGCCCTGCCAATTGCCCTATGCGCGCCTGATCGACGAAATGGTCGCCTGCGCGCTGAAGGCGCACGAGGAGAAAAACGACAGCAATTACGCCTTTACGTCCGATATTCTCAGCAATCTTGAGCACAACGGCAAGAACGGCGCGAAATTAGGCGCAAAAATGTCGTAAAGGAGCAACGCATTGAAGCTGATGCAAATCACGGGGCCACAAGACGTCCGGCAGATGGACTACCCGGAATGCGAACGGCTTGCGGAGGAGATACGCGATACGATTATTAACACCGTATCGCACAACGGGGGTCATCTTTCGTCCAACCTGGGTGCGGTGGAGATTACCATCGCGCTGCACCGTGTGTTTCATACGCCGCAGGATAAGCTCGTTTTTGACGTCGGACATCAATCCTACACCCATAAGCTGCTCACCGGGCGCGCCTGCCGGTTTGATACTCTTCGCCGCTATGGCGGACTGTCCGGTTTCCCCAAGTGCGACGAAAGCGAGCACGACTGCTTTGAAACCGGGCACGCCAGCACTGCCGTCTCCGCGGCGCTGGGGCTGGCGCGGGCGCGCGACCTGGCCGGGGAGAAGCACCACGTGGTGGCCATTGTGGGCGACGGGGCGATGACGGGCGGTATGAGCTACGAGGCGCTAAACGATTGCGGCAACAGCAAGACCCGTCTGATCATCATATTGAACGATAACCAGATGTCCATCGCCAAAAACGTCGGCGCGCTGAGCAACCATTTCGCGCAGCTGCGCGCCAGCGCCGGATGGAACACCACCAAGAGAAAAGTCAAGTACAACCTGCGCAGGATCCCGCTGATCGGCGCGCCGCTGGAACGGCTTATGCACACGATCAAGAAATCCATCAAGGCGCTGTTCGTGGACGAGTGTTTCTTTTCGGCGCTGGGCTTTAAGTACCTGGGTCCCATCGATGGGCACGACATCCGCGCGATGGAAAAAATTTTCCGGCGTGCCGGGGAACTGGACGAGCCGGTGGTGATCCATTGCTGCACCAAGAAGGGCCAAGGCTACCGCAAGGCGGAAAAAAGCCCGGAGCGCTTCCATGGCACGCCGCCGTTTTTTATCGAAAACGGGGAGGCGCAAAAACGATCGCGAAGACTCTACGGGCAGGCGGCCGCGGACGAGTTGATTACCATGGCCAAGCGGGACGCGCGAATCGTAGCGGTTACGGCGGCCATGCCCATGGGCACGTCGGCAGATCGGTTCAAGGCGAAATACAAGGATCGTTTTTTTGATGTGGGCATCGCGGAGGAACACGCCGTTACCATGTGCGCGGGGCTTGCCAAGGGTGGTATGCGGCCGTTTTTCTTCGTATATTCGACGTTCCTGCAGCGCGGGTACGACCAGGTGCTGCACGATGTGTGCATGCAGAATTTGCCCGTGGTGTTCCTTTTGGATCGCGCGGGACTGGGCAACGAGGACGGGCAATCGCACCAAGGGTTGTTTGATATTGCCTATCTGCGCCATATCCCCAACATGACCCTGCTGGCCCCGGCGGATTCGGGCGAGCTGGAAGCAATGCTGCACGCCGCGCTGGAACTGGGTGGGCCATGCGCCATCCGCTACCCCAAAACAGCGGTCGCGCCCGACGCCTCCTATCCCACGCGGCCTTTCCTGCTGGGGCGCTGGCACACCCTGCTCTCCGGCGCGGACGCGACAGTGCTGGCCGTGGGCAGTATGGTTGGCACAGCGCTCAACATTGCGCAGCGCTTGAAGGATGAGGAGATCCATATTGAGGTGGTGAACGCCTCGACCATCAAACCTCTGGATGGCCTTTGCCTATCCCGCCTCCGGGAGCTGCGCAAGCCCGTGTTTACGCTGGAGGAGCATGTGCTGGACGGGGGATTTGGCAGTTCGGTGCTGGAATACAGCGCTGCGCACGGTAACCGGCTCACGGTATGGCCCATCGGTGTGGAAAATCGCTTTGTCAGCCACGGCGACCACGCGAGTTTACTGACGGAAACGGGGTTGGACGAGGAAAGCCTGTACCGGCGCATCCGCGACGCACTGCTGGCACATGAGGGCGACGATGAGCGATAAACAGCGCGTGGATACGGCCCTGGTGCAGCGAGGGCTGGCGGCGAGCCGCGAAAAAGCGCAGGCGTTGATTATGAGCGGCAACGTGTACCTGCGCGAGGTGAAAGTGCTCAAGCCCTCCGAGCAGATCGCGCCGGAGGATGAACTGACCGTAAAGGCTCCGCCCCACCCGTATGTAGGCCGTGGCGCGCTCAAGCTGGAAAAGGCCCTGAAGGTATTTGCCATCGATCCCACC
>JAJFVI010000218.1 GCA_021371895.1 Eubacteriales bacterium
AGAAAAAGACAATCGTTCAAATCGCGACTGTTCAAATCATTGGTTTGCTCAGCGCAGGCGCTTCCCGTGCTTAGTCTAGGTAAAATCTTTCGGGAAGCAGGTGCAACGGGCAATTCTGCACCGCCCTGCAAGTGCTCATGAGCGCGGTAATCCTTGTAATCGGTAAGTCATGTTTACATGGCCTTCTGATATACACTTCCAGGCTTGCGCGGATCCATGGCTTGACCACATATGTTTCGTTAGTGAGGTGAAAGGGTGTTTACCTATCTGCTGTATTTACTGACCATTGTCGGACTTGCTCTATCTTTTTGGAAAGATCGACAGAAAACGAAAAAGGCGTTACTCAAAGCGTGGAAATCCTTTGAGAATATCTTGCCGCAGTTTCTATCCATATTGATACTGATAGGCTTGGCGCTATCGATCCTCAGCCCGGAAACCATCACAAGCCTGATTGGCGCACGCTCTGGGCTCATCGGAGTTCTCGTGGCGTCCATGCTTGGCTCAATCACGCTGATACCCGGGTTTGTCGCGTTCCCGCTGGCAGCCGCGCTTTTAAAGAGCGGCGCAGGCTACATGCAAATCGCAGCGTTCGTTTCAACGCTGATGATGGTTGGAATTGTGACGATCCCCTTGGAAATGAAAACCTTCGGTAAACGTGCGACGATCGTTCGGAATATTTCCGCGTATCTCTTCTCCATTGTTGTGGCAGTCGTTATGGGGGTGGTGCTGTAAATGAAAACCTTTATAAAGCGCTACAGATTATTCTTGCTGTTGGCGCTGGCGAATGTTGTGATTGGACTGGCATTGCCGGATATCGGGAAAAAGTCGGTCGAGCTTACGACGCAAAATTTACTGGAAATGCTGGCGGTCATTCCACCGATCTTTATCCTGCTGGGGCTTCTGGATGTATGGGTGGATCGTGCGACCATGATGAAGTACACCGGCAAGGGTTCGGGCCTGAAAGGAATTTTGATTGCTTTCCTGCTTGGCTCAGCCGCGGCCGGTCCATTGTATGCAGCATTCCCGGTTGCCGGGGTGATGCTAAAAAAGGGGAGCAGTCTGATGAATGTTTTCATTTTCATCGGCGCATGGTCCACAACAAAAATCCCCATGCTGACCTTTGAGGCGGCGAGTTTAGGACTGCCGTTTATGCTGGTCAGACT
Organism: Eubacteriales bacterium; assembly: GCA_021371895.1. Classification (GTDB taxonomy): domain Bacteria; phylum Bacillota; class Clostridia; order Christensenellales; family Aristaeellaceae; genus CAXXOK01. The sequence goes on from JAJFVI010000218.1 coordinate 1,164, forward strand.
GACGCTGAGTATTGTCGGTATCTTCGTTATTGCGCGAATCACAGAAAAATCGCTTACGCTAGAGCAGCAAAGCGAGGTTTACAAGCTCAATCAGGCTCAATGATGACATACTTATTGTGCTGCAAAGCGACTACCATCCGCTTTGTTGATATACCCCATTGTACGAGACGCTAAGGAGGAAAATAGCAATGGCACTATTTGGAAAGAAGATCATTAAGGAAGCTAAACCCTGCTGCTGCGGCGGTAACTGTGACACGCAAAGCATGGAAAAAGCACAGGTGGCAAAAACGGATGGCGCGTCCGTAAAGGTGCTTGGCAGCGGGTGCGCCAAGTGCAACGCGCTGGAGGCGGCAACCAAAGCCGCGCTGCAGCAGCTTGGTATGGACACCACCATCGACCATGTGACCGACTTTGCGCAGATCGCCGCTTATGGCGTGATGTCCACACCCGCGCTTGTGGTGGACGGCAAAGTGGTTGCCTATGGAAAGGTGCTAAAACAGGAAGAGGTTGTGGCGATCTTACAAAAAGTTCGGGGGTAATTGGTACAGGTAATCCCAAGCAAAGAACACCGTCTATTTTCGTAAGGCGGTGTTCTTTTGCAATATGAAATTTACGCAAATAAATCAGAACGTATTGACATACGTAGATGCATGGATAATAATGAAGTTCGAAGTACATAAATGTGAGGTGTGGCTATGGAAACCGAGAACGCGCAAAACGCGAAAGTGTTCAAAGCGTTTTGCGATGAGAACCGCCTGACCATCCTGCAGTTGCTCTGCACAGGCGAAAAATGCGCCTGCAGGTTGCAGGATGCTCTGAGCATCGGGCAATCGACGCTTTCCCACCACATGAAGATTCTTTGCGAATCCGGCGTGGTGCTTGCCCGCAAGGAAGGCAAGTGGACGTATTACACCATCGATAAAGCGGGCTGCGCAACGGCCGCCTCGTTGCTTTCCGACTATACCCGGGTGTTGAGTGACGCTCGCGATTTTGGTTGCGCCCCCTGACCGCAACATTACGCCCTTCCCAATAGCGCGATACTGCATGAATCAACAGAAAAGAGGTTGAAACATGGCATCTGAAACAAATCAAGGCATGGGCGGCTTTCAACGATATCTTTCGCTGTGGGTGGCGCTTTGCATGGTCGCGGGTGTGCTGATCGGCAAGTTCCTGCCCGCCGTGCCGCAGTTCCTCAACCAGTTTGAGTATGCCAACGTATCCATCCCCATTGCGATCCTCATCTGGCTGATGATCTATCCCATGATGCTGAAAGTGGATTTCCAGAGCATCCGTGACGTAGGCAAAAACCCGAAAGGGCTGTTTGTGACGTGGGTCACCAACTGGCTCATCAAACCCTTTACCATGTTTGGCATTGCGTGGTTCTTCTTCTATGTAGTGTTTAAGTCCCTCATCCCTGCCGAACTCGCGAAGGATTACCTTTCCGGCGCGATTTTGCTGGGTGCGGCACCCTGCACGGCGATGGTTTTCGTATGGAGCCACCTGACCCACGGCAACCCTGCCTACACGGTGGTGCAGGTCGCCACTAACGACCTGATCATTTTGGTTGCGTTTACCCCGATCGTCGCGCTGCTGCTGGGCATTGGCGGGGTCACGATCCCGTGGGATACACTCATCTTATCAGTTGTGCTGTTTGTGGTCATTCCGCTGGCAGGCGGCATCCTGACCCGCACGCAGATGATCCGCAAAAAAGGCGAAGCTTACTTTACCAACACATTCTTGCCTAAATGGGATAACGTGACGGTCGCGGGGCTGCTGCTTACGCTGGTGATCATCTTCTCTTTCCAGGGAAACGTGATTCTTTCTAATCCTTTGCATATTGTGCTAATCGCCGTACCACTCGTCATCCAGACTTACCTGATCTTCTTTATCGCCTATCTTGCCAGCAAAGCGCTCAAGCTGCCGCATGATATTGCCGCACCGGCGGGGATGATCGGCGCTTCGAACTTCTTCGAGCTTGCGGTAGCTGTGGCGATCTCATTGTTTGGCGCAAAAAGCCCTGTAGCGCTGGCGACCATCGTGGGCGTGCTGGTGGAGGTGCCGGTGATGCTTACGCTGGTGAAAATTGCCAACCGTACGACACATTTGTTCCCCGCCCGCAAAGGCGAGCACGGAACCATCCAAACAAAGGCCTGATGAGCCTGCGGGGTTACAAGCGGTGCAGCCGCAAGGCGCTTCCGGCATAGAGAGGGAAAGCAATGCGAATCATCATCATCGGTGCAGTCGCGGCAGGCACATCCGCCGCCGCGAAAGCCAGACGTAACTGTGAGGACGCGGAAATCGTGGTGTACGAAAAGGACAGCGACATTTCCTATTCAGGCTGCGGCATGCCCTATTACCTC
>JAJFVI010000220.1 GCA_021371895.1 Eubacteriales bacterium
CTAGGAAACAGTTTGAAAAACATGGTAATTTCCACATGGGAACACACCTCAACACCCAGCGACATGGCAACGAATGCCATCCAAATCATGAGCATACGGCTCATTTCATCCGCCCATACAACCCCTATGCCAAACCAACGCAGCACAACGTCCACCGAGACGATCGCCACCAGCGCGACGGTCAGCACGAGAAACACAGTGATCAGGCCTTTGAAAGCAGCATTGATAACCCTGGCGATGGGACGAATGATTCTATCGCCACGCCTGCCCGGTGTGAATTCCGACATATGCGCCCTCCTGTCAAGCCTTCTGAAAAGGGCAGGGACCAAGGGAGGCACCCCTTTGGCTTCCTGCCCTTTCAAAACGATTTCGCGGTTGATTTACTTAGCCATCGCCTGGATGCTGGCGATGAGGTCGGCAAACTCGGCATACTTGGCATACACCGTCACGGCAACCTGCTTGATCTCGGCAAGCGCTTCGGGGGAGAGTGTGACTTCCTTCGCGCCGCCGGCGATGCAGGCGTCACGGGAAGTGCTTTCGTACTCGTTCCAAAGCTGCTTCTCTACTTCGGTGGCGTTGAGCGCCGCCGCCTTGATGATGGCCTGATCGTCCGCGCTCAGGGCGTTCCAGGTATCGCCGTTGATGGCGACCCATTCAGGCAGGCGGGCGTGCTGGTCGAGCATATAATAGGGGGCCACTTCATAGAGGGACTGTTCGTAGTAGCTGGGCCAGTTGTTTTCAGCGCCATCCACAACGCCGGTTTGCACGGCGGCGTAGATTTCGCTCATGGCCATCGTGGAGGGGTTGCCGCCCATGGCGGTCATCATATCGACCAGAGAGCCCAACATACGGATGGTCTTGCCTTTGAATCCGGCCAGGTCGGTGATCTCTTCCTTGGTGAAGAAGCAGCGCGCTCCGCCGTCGTACCAGCAAAGACCGATGATGTTGGCATCCTTGCAAGTCAGCAGCATTTCGTCGCCGATTTCGCTGCCCAGTACATTCCAATAGTGATCGTAGCTCTCATACAGGTAAGGCAGGCACAGGACGTTGAGCTTATTGCCATAGGCGGCGAAGGAGGCGCAGGAGGCGCGCACCAGCTGCACGCCGCCGTAGGTGAGCTGCTCGATCGCGTCGTTCTCGCTTCCCAGCACCGCGTTGCCATAAATAGCGACGCCGATACGGCCGTTGGTTTTGTCGTAGATCTCCTGCGCCATAACCTTGGAAGCCTCGACCGTCGGATAGCCGTCCGCATGGTTATCGGCATAGATGAGCGTAAGCTCAGTACCTTCCAGACTCAGCGAGGATTTGGTCTTATCGACGGTCGTTGCCAGAGCGCCGGTGGACATGGTGAGTACCATAGCGAGCGCAAGAATAAGCCCCAGTGTTTTTTTCATTGACGAATCCTCCTATGTTTTTCGTAAACGGAACCCCCCGTTTCTTTGCTGTGATTGTAGCGTTATATTTCCGCATTGTCAATATGAATTAACGTAATTTTCAGTTATTTTCACAATTTCATTTATCGAATACATAGCCGGAAATGCAAGCAAGCGTTATTCACCGGTATTTACCTGCATCCGTCATCATTTTTACACGATTTGTGCGCTATTGCTCCAATTCAAACAAGACGATACCGTTATATTTAACGGTATCGTTCGTTGTTTTTTTTATTTCATTGTAATTGTTCAGCGATAACTGTCGGCGTTCTGCGGGATGACAATATTGGTGAGGATGTTGATCTTCCGCGGATCGGGAATCCTGCCGTCCAGCACATGCTGCGCCAGCGTCTGTACTGCCGCGTACCCCTGCTGGTAGGGATCCTGATAGAGCAGGGCGTCGCACCAGCCTTCCCTGAGGGCGGAAAGAAGCTCGTCGCTGGTGTCATATCCAATTAAAACAATGTCCTTGCGGTTCAGCTGCTTCAGCGCCGAAATCGCGCCGACGGTGCTGGTGTAGCCCGTACAGAACACACCGCGTACCGACGGTACGCCCGAGAGCAGCGTAATCAGGCTTTGTGAGGCCAATTGCTGCTCGGCATAGCATTCCGCGCAGGGGTAGAGGGTCATATTCGGAAACGTTTCGTGGATCGTTTCGCAAAAGCCGCCAAAGCGCTCGGAAAACGGCATGGCCTGCACAAAGTTGCCCAGCACCGTTACCGCGCCCTCGCCACCCAGAAAGCGAGCCAGCAGCGCAGCGCCCACCCGGCCGGATTGCAGCGAATCGTTGCCGACAAAAAAACGGCGCGTGCTGTTGACTGCATCGGTGTTGAAGGTAATCACTGGCAATCCCGCTTCCGAAATGCGGTTAATCTGCCTGGCGATGCGCGGGCCTGCTGAGTTGATGGCGATGCCCTGATAATCGTCTATATTCAAGCGCGCCAGCGCTTCTTCTTCCAAATCCTGCTTCTGCATGGCGTAGCGGATGTGATCCACTTCCACGCCGAAATCGCTCAGATCCGCGACGGCGTCGTTGATACCGGTGATCATGGGTGCGTAAAAGGGAATCGGCTGCACGGGGTACACCATCGCCAACCGGATCGAGCCCATGCGCCTCAGCGCGTTGGAAAATGGGTTGGGCGTGTAGCCCAGCTCGCGCGCCGCGATTAGCACTCTTTCCCTCGTAGTTCTGCGAACCCCTTCGCGATCCTTCAGCGCGCGATCTACTGTACCGATGGATGTGCCTGCCCGCTGCGCGATCAACTTGAGTGTAACGCGTTTGATATCCGGCATACCGTAACCAACCTCCAACCGTGAAAATGATCTATCGCAAATCATAACACATGGTCATGCATTTGTACAGTATCCGTAAAATTAACGATATCAGCATCTTTAATTGGATGTTACCGACGCACAACCGGAAACGCGGCGCGGTCTACGCGCCGTGCGCTGTAACGAAAAGGAAGGCCCAGCAATGTGCCTGAGCCTTCCTGAACGGGTGAAATGCAGCATCCTTCAGCCGACCGTGCGGATGCCCGCGTCCGTCATTACGCGGCGGGTTTCGGGGTCGGGGTCGCGGTAGGTTTGGGCGTGGGGCTCGGTGTAGCCGTAGGTGTCGGCGTGGGGCTCGGCGTGGGCGTCGGGCTGGTAAGCAGTTGCAGCTTTTCTACCTGCTTTTGCAGTTCCGCTACCTGCGCGCTCAGCGTTTCCTTTTCGGCGGTCAGCGCCGCATTGTCGGCCGTCAGGGCGGCGACCTGAGCGGTAAGCGCGTTTTTATCCGCATTCAAGCCATTAATCTGGGTGGCAAGTTCCCCGCTGGAGGCGGTTAGCGCGTTTTGAGCAGTCGCGGCTTCATCCTGCGCCTTTTTCAGAACGGCTTCCGCGGCAACCTTGTAATCGTCGTACGCTTTCTGCACGGCGGCCAGCGCTACGTCGTCGTTTGCCTTCTGATCGGCAAGCAATTTCTCGGCGGCGGCTTTATAATCGCTGTATTCCTTTTGCAGTGTGGCCAGCACGGCGGCGGCCTGCGCCTTCTGCGTGGCGAGCGCATCGTCGTCCTGCACCTTCTGGTCGGCAAGCGATTTTTCAGCAGCAGCTTTATAATCGCTATATTCCTTTTGCAGTGCAGCCAGCCCGGCGGCGGCATCGGCTTTGTAGCTGTCATACTCGGACGTCAGCGCGGCAAGGGTGGTGCTGTCGGCCTGTGCGGTAGCTAAATCTGTCTTTGCTGTTTCCAGTTGGGTGTTCACATCCGTCAAATTCAGATCCGAAGCGCTAAGCTGCTCCTTCATGGCGGAGATCTGCTCTTCATATTGGGTGGCCTGATCGCTCAGGTCGGCGTTGCGGCCCTCAGCCATGTTCTTACCCACAAAGCCGAAGATAGCCAGCACGATCGCGGCGACAAGCACGACACACAACAGAATAATGATCGTTAGATGCTTATTGGGCTTGGTCGTTGGTTTTTCAGGCATATCGATCTCCTCCATTTTCAAATTTTCTTATATTTTATTATATCACGGGCACAGGGAAAATGGAAGTTAAATTTATCAGATTTGGTCAACTTAACGCCGATTTCATCAAACGCGCACATTCGGGCGGCAACGTAAAAAGCGGAGGCGTTTCCTCCGCTTGCGTGTTAAATGTACATCAAGCGCTCACAGCTCGGGCGGGGTGCTTTTTTCAATCTTGTCCAGTCTATTGAGCATCAGCTCCTGTCGCGACAGGAGCTCGTCGATTTTCTGGTGCAGATCCTCAAGGATGATCTCCGATTTTAAGTTGGTCCTATAATCGTTGAGGGAGCGCAGGCGATCTTTCTCCTCCTGGCGGTTCTGGCTCATCATAATCACGGGCGCCTGCATGGCGGCCACGCAGGAGAGGATCAGGTTGAGCAGAATGAACGGGTAGGGGTCGGGTGCTTTAGCCAGCATCATCATGTTGACGATGACCCACACGACCAGGCAGGATAGAAATATCGAGATGAACGTCCAGCTACCGGCGAATTTGGCAATTCCGTCCGCCATCCGTTGACCGATGGTCAGATGCGCGTCGGCAAGGTCGACGGTGTTTTTAGCGAGTTTCCGTTCCAGAAGAAGGTGAATGATCTCCTCCTCCTCCATTGCTATTTCTTCCTTGTCGCCCAGGATCTGGTTGATGAGCGTGCGCTTGTCACGGTTATCCGGCATAGGCATTCCTCCTGACGATAGCGGATTGCGCTTACGGCGCTCCTAAAATGAAAGAAAGAGAATCGCCCCGTCCGCGCGCGGCTCTGCCGTATTATACAACAATCACGGCGTACGGGCAATAGCACAGCCGCCGCGCCACGCCGAGGCGTAAAACATACGCAACGGGCTTGTAATGCGATAGCCTATCCGTTATACTAACATTGTATTGTTGTACAACGATCATCCCTACGTAAAGGAGCTTTTACTATGCTCAATCCCCGGCGCGTTATCGCCGCCCTGAAACAGAATATCGGCAAGGTTATCGTCGGTAAGGATGAGGTGATTGAGCTTGCGCTGATCGCCATGTTGTGTAAGGGCCACGTTCTCATCGAGGACGTTCCTGGTACCGGCAAGACCACCATGGTCAGCGCTTTGGCCAAATCGCTCAGCTGCAGCTTCAGCCGCATCCAGTTTACACCCGACGTGGTGCCCAGCGACGTGACCGGCTTTACCATGATCAACATGAAAACAGGCGATATGGAATTCCACCCCGGCGCAGTAATGTGCCAGATCGTACTGGCCGACGAAATCAATCGCACCTCCCCTAAAACCCAATCCTCCCTTTTGGAAACCATGGAGGAGTACCAGGTGACGGTGGATGGCATTACTCACCCCCTGCCGCAGCCTTTTATGGTGCTGGCAACGCAGAATCCCGGCGAGTTCGTGGGCACCTATCCCCTGCCGGAAGCGCAGAT
>JAJFVI010000230.1 GCA_021371895.1 Eubacteriales bacterium
CGACGCTTGATCTCTTCCGGATCGAAATCGGTCACAGTGGTGCCGTCTTCCACCCGGCCCTTACGGTCGGTAATGCCGGCAGCGAAGAGCAATGCCTCCATCAGCGTCGTCTTGCCCTCGCTGCCATGCCCCATGAGGGCGATGTTTCGGATGTCTTTGGTATCATAATTGGCCATGGTGATCCCCCTTATTATGTTCATTGCGTCCCGGCGCGCCTGGGCCGGTATGCAAACGGCACCCGGAGCGGTGAGCACGGCTTCATGACGCTTTCGGAACGATATCAATCTTTCATATTGTATCAGATCAGTGAAAAAAAAGGAAGCGTAAATTTTCGGCTTCTCCGGTGCAAAATCACATGCCGCATGTTAAACCGGGTTCTGCGGTTCCCCCCTGGCCAGGCTAATCCGCGCTTTGTTTCGCCATTTGGTCGATCAGCTTCTTCCAGATGCGCTGGTTATCCATAAACTGTGCGTAATGCGTTTCTACTTTTCGGTCGTAACGCCCCAATTCTCCCATGATCCTTGTAAATTCCTTCGTACCGAAAAATGCGTTCAGTTTGGGTAGCGTCTGAGCGAGTTTCTCCTCCATGTCCCGTATCTCCCGGTCGTACTCCTCCCGCTTTGTAATGTAGGTCAAGAGCGGCTTATACCGCACCCAGCCGATGCAGGCGTTGTAGAAACGGTTGACCACCGTTTTTGTTTCGATGCCGATGGGTTTAAGTTTGACGGGCAGCACGCCGCTAAGCAGGTAGTTGTAAATGGAAAAGCCGTCGTGGAACGCGTAGCAGGGAATGCGCAGCACCTTACGCTCGCTCAGGCAGGTACTTAAAAACGTATCCTCCCCCCGCGCACCGGGCGGATTATAAAACGGGTATACCCTGCCGGGATCCGTGAGGTTCAGGCAAAGGTTGGAGCCGGAAATAAACTTGCAATGGTTGATTTCCGGCACCTCGACAGCCGTGTTGCGTACCAGCGTTTCCGTATCGGCATAGGTTACGCCGCCCTGCCGCATGACGCGCGCGATGTTATCCCAGTTGATGATGTCGTTGCTGATCGCCTCGATGAACGTTTGAAAATCCGCTTCGGTAAGCGTATCGTTAAATTGAATCTGCGGTATCGGCGAAATATACCCGCAATGAAAGCCGTTGGTTACGTCCGCATCCTGAATATAACGCAGATGTTCGGCCAGCACGTTCTGCCCGCTCCACAGCGCCGTGTTCCGCGATTTGGTAACCGCCAGGGGATATTCGTCGTCGTCCAGAAAGAGCAGATAATCCATCCGCTCCCGCACCGCGGCGTAAAGCACGGCGTTGCGCATCGCCGCATAGCCGGATGTGAAAAACAGCTCCGCTTCCCGCTCGTCAATCACGCATTCGTCGATCAGTGTCCGCACCTGCGCGCGCACGAAATCGGCATCCACAAAGCGAATACCGTCCACCTTTTGCGCCATGCTGGCATTGATGCGCGTAAAGTCCGAAGGCTTGGCGTTATTGTATTTAAGATCATACGCGATAAAAAGCTGCAGGTGAATCTGATCGGTATCGGTCAGCCCACTCTCCTCCCAATTGTAGATATACGTATTGAGCACTTTCAGAAAGTTCCTGCGCCCTGTGGCAAACCCGATGCCTACGCGAATACCGGTTTTCTTTTCCATATAACCTCGCTTTTTTCTGGTACCCTGAAAAAACCTTCCCGCGGAGCCCTGGTACTTTCGTATGCAGCGGAAACGCGCGCCCCCATCGGCGCCGACCTATACGCAGCGCCCGTATGTACTCAGTATACATGGTTTAGCATGAAAACTCAAACGGAGCGCTCGCAGAGAAAGCAAAAAGCTTCGCCGCTTGCCGTTTTCGGCGCGGGAAGCTTGCCCTCAGCGCAGGTATTTCCATTTCAGAAAGCCTTCCAGATTGCCGTATTCGGATACGGCGATGGTACCGATGCTCAGTTCCTCCATCACGCATTTGAGGATGGCCAGCCCGTGTACGATGATATCCGCACGCTGCGGCTGGAGACCCGGCAGTTTCATGCGCTGTGGCAGCGGCATGGCGGCCAGCCTCTCCATGACCGCCGTAACCTGTTCGAGCGTGATGGGATAACCGTGGATGCGTTTGCGGTCATCCCAGGGGATGTTCTGCGAAAGCGCAGCTGCCGTGGTAAACGTGCCGCCCACGCCGACCCAATTATCCGGGGTATGGAGTGCGACAATTTTCGTCTTCTCAGCGGACAGGGTTTCCCCCGCACGGCGTACAACCGCGTGCGCTTCTTTCACAGTGCGAATCGGCATGGCCCTGAATAACCGCACGGCTCCCATCTGCAGGCTTTCCGCATACTCCAGCGTCTCGCCCTGGCCGATGACAATCTCCGTGGAACCGCCGCCGATATCGATCATCCCGGAGCGTTCCGGACCTGTAGCGCCTAGAAACGATAGCTTCGCCTCCGTTTCGCCTGTGCAGATCGTAAGCCGCAGTCCCGTGGCCGCATAAAGCCATTCGGCAAAAGCCTGCTGGTTGCGCGCGTCGCGCACGGCACTGGTGGCGAACAGGTGAATCGTCTGCGCGCCGTTATCCCGTGCGCGCCGCGCCATAGCGCCTACGCTCCGGCACGCCTGGGCAATCATCGCTTCCGCAATATCGCCGTGATCATCCAATGCGGCAAAGACGCGCAACCCCTCCCTGTCCCGAAGGACACGGTGGAGCTGAGCGTCTTTCACATCCGCTACGAGCATCCGCAAAGAGTTGGAACCAATACCGATGGCTGCGGCCCTCAAAATGTTCACTCCCTGCTTTTGGATTGCGACGGCGTTTTATTGCTCGCCGGTGCCGTAAAGCGCTTCCGGGTTCGTGATCACGATGCGGATCTCATCCGGTTTCATGTAATCGTACAGGCTGCGTGCCTGGTTTTCAATGAACGCGTCGCTATTGACGGTCTCCAGCGTCGCCTTCAGGTCATTTTGCTCCGTTTCCAGCGTATTGCTGCTCGCAACAGCCTGCTGGTAGAGCTGATCGGCTTCCTCAAGGCGTGCGTCCAACCTGGAACTGAACCAAAAGAAGGCGACGGCAAGGCAGGCCAGCACGATTGCTACCGGCAACAGGCGGATTCTTCTGCGCATATCGCGTCGCTCCTTCGTATAGAATTGCTTATTGTTTGTATTTCTACGCCGAGGCTGTACTTCCTGCCGGGAAATGGCAATTCACCCCGTTTTTTGCCGAAAACCGCGCGTTATGCAACGCTATTGCGTCCGGCGAGGCGGCCACGAAGCTTTTCGATGCTCCAGAACACCAGAAACGCGAAAATGTTCGCCACGACGACGCTTGCGCCGGTAGGCGTGTTGTACAGGTAGGAACTGACCAACCCCAACATGAAGCAGATTACCGATATGATCGCCGCGCATACGGCAACCCCATGGAAGCTTTTGCACAGCCGCATCGCCGTAATCGCGGGAAAAAGGATGAGGCTGGAGATCAGCATGGCGCCCATCATCCGCATGCCCAGCACGACCGTTACCGCGGTGAGGATGGCCAGAAGCATGTTGTAAAATCCCGCTGAAAGCCCCGTGGCGCGTGCGAAAGTCTCGTCAAACGTCACGGCGAACAGCTTGCGGTAGAAAAGCCCGAAGAGAATCAGCACCGCCATAGCCAGCACTACGCTGAGCCAAACGTCACTCGCGCTCATGGCCAGAATGCTGCCAAACAGGTAATTATTAATGTCCGTGGTCATGCCTTTGCTTAAGGACAGTACCATTACGCCAATCGCCAGCGCGCCTGTGGCAATCATGCCGATGGCCGCATCCCCCTTGATTTTGCTGCGTTCGCTGACGCGCAACAGCAAAAACGCCGAGCCCACCACCACCGGCACCGCAACCGCAAGGGGAGACAGGCCCAGTACGGAGGCAATGGCTAGCGCGCCGAAACCCACGTGGCTCAAGCCATCGCCAATCATGGAGTAGCGCTTGAGCACCAGGCTGATGCCCAATAACGCCGAGCAGAGTGAAACCATCAGGCCCACGACCAGCGCCCGCTGCATAAAGCCGTAGGAAAACATCTCTCCCAGCATTTTAAACATCCTCCTCACCTCCCACAAAGGTTTGGCACGCTGCGGAGCGCAAATATTCCTGCGTCGTACCGTAAAACAGGGGTTCGTGGCGAAGGTGCAGGACATGCGTGGCGTAACGTGCCGCCGTGGCGATATCGTGGGAGATCATGATGATCGTTACGCCGCGGTTCTTATGCAGATCTTCGATGATTTCGTACATTTCGCGCGTGGCGAGCGGATCAAGCCCCGCCACAGGCTCGTCCAGCAAAAGGAGTTTGCGCGTGGCGCACAGCGCGCGCGCAAGCAGCACCCGCTGCTGCTGCCCGCCCGAAAGCTCCATCATGCTGCGTTTTTTCAATGTTTCGATCCGCATCAGCGCCATGTTTTCCTCCGCGGCCAAGCGCTGCTCCCGTGTTAAAAACAGGGAGCGCGCGGCAAAACCGGAGCTGACTACCTCCCACACCGAAGCCGGAAAATCCCGCTGCAGCGGATTCTTCTGTGGAAGATACCCGATCTCGTTCTTGTTTAGTCCGTCACCATAGGAAATTTTACCATTGCATGGCTCCATCAGCCCCAGCATCCCCTTGACCAGAGTGGATTTGCCTGAGCCGTTTTCCCCCACGATGCACAGATAATCGCCTTCGTTTACGTCCAGGTCGATTCCGGAGGCGACAACCCTACCCTCATAGGCAAAAGCCACGTCTCGGCAGATTAATAACGACATTCGCCAGTTGTCTCCCTTCAGCGTTCAAGCGCCTTATTCCTTCGTCTGTTGTTTGCGCTTGGCCTCGCATTGTTCGCAACGCCCGTAAAGCACAGTCTGCCCTTCGTCCAGCACGAAGCCGTGCTGACCGCGCAGATGATTGGTAAAATCGCCGACCACGTCGCAGCGCAGATGGGCGAGCACCCCACAATCCAGACAGCGGATATGCAGGTGGCTTTCTCCGCAAGGGCTATACTGGTACAACGCGGCTTCCCCGGCGCTTTGACCCGTGTATTTACGCAGGAGACCCTCGCTGCACAAACGCGTCACAGCGCGGTAGACGGTCGTCATGCCAACCCGCGCGTCCAACGCTGCATATACCGCTTCGGCGGTGACGCAATCATCGGGGTGTACCCGAAAATAATCCGCAATCACTTCTTTTTGTTTGGTTTGGTAGGCTCCCCGTATCGCCATAACGTTCCCTCCCGTCGAAAACGATAACCGTTTTCATATATTACCCCCCGGACGCTCACTTGTCAATCGTTTGTCACCGTTTGTTAAAAGCTTTAGCATATCGTCCTCTTTCCGACGTATGGATTTCCCTGTCCATCCCCGTTCCGGATGCGATTACACGGCCATACCGTGCAAACGATACGCACCGGTTACCCTAATGTAACATCTTACATATAACAAATATGGATCCCTTCCCGTTTTGCCAAAAATGCTCCCAATCCCTTATGAAATGCCCGTTTTTAACACGTTTGTGAATGGTTTTTTCCATTGACAACCGAAGAATACCCCCCTATAATGCTCTATGAGTCAATCTTTGTCCACCGCAATTTCATAACGTTGGGAGTCACCATATGCCGCATGATCTTTTTATTACGATCAAATCCAACTACAACACCTTTACCCGCGCCGAGAAGCACATC
>JAJFVI010000231.1 GCA_021371895.1 Eubacteriales bacterium
TTGTCGTCATTTAAGGTATAGGAAAGCTGGTACGCGTCGCCTGCCAGCGTAAAGGAGACCGCCTTCTGCTGGGCAAATGTTTCCGAAACGATTTCAATGTCTGCGTTTTTCAGTATCTCCAGCAGGGGTACGTAAACCGTATCGCCGACCAGTAACGGATGGAGCGTATCGGCCTGCGCATCGCTTTGGCCGGCATCGCTGATCAGCGTCATGGGTTGTTCGTCGCCGGCCAATAGGAAGGTTTGCATCGTGTTCAGCTGCAGCGTTGCGGTGGGTTGGGCTGTCGCGGTCGCTTCCGGCGTTGCGGAAGGTTCAACCGTCGCTGTTTCTTCCGGTGTTGCAGAAGGTTCGGCTGCTATCGTTTCCTCCGGTGCTACGGAAGGTTCGGCTGTCGCTGTTGCCTCCGGCGCGGCGCTTGGCTCCATGCTCGGGCTGAGCGTGGCGGTAGGCGACGCGGTGGGCACCAGGCTGGAGGTCGCAGTCGGTGTGGGGTTGGGCGTTGGCGCGAAGGTCGGCGCGGGCGTCTGCGTTGCGGGCGGGGTGGTGAGGGCCGTGGTCGGCGTACCCGTCGGCGTTGGAGACGGATAAGGCGTCGGAGAAGGCGACGGCGTTACATCCACGGGAGCGAATACGACGTCCGTACTTTCGTACAGAACGGTGAGCGTGCGCTTGCCGGCGATCCCGTCCACCGAAAGTCCCTGATAATATTGAAAGCGCTCTACGGCGCGCCTCGTCTTGTTTCCGAAAACGCCGTCGATATCATCCGTATAATACCCCAATTCCGCAAGGCGGCGCTGCATCAGGGTAACTTCGTCGCCGGTATCGCCCATCCGGATCGTGCGATATACGCTGTTGGGCGTAATCGCGGGCGAAGGCACGGGGGACGCCGTCGCCGTAGGCGACGGCGCAGGCGTAATGATCGCCGTGGGAGACGGAGATGGTGTAACGGGTACAAGCGAAGGTACAGGAGCCATTTGCACCGAGGAAACGAAAACCATCGTAAGGTAAATCAGAAGGGTATTGAGCAAGTTCATAACGCTCCTCCTTCGCTGTCGTTCGTCCGCCTGTATTATAGCATGTTCACACAGACTTTCGCAATCACGCGAGTGCCCGACAGAAGAAAACAAAAGCCCCTCCGGCGGGCGACCCGCTGCGGGGCAAGCAGTTGAGTGCTTCAGGGGAAGAAGAATTTTACATCAGAGGAGCGGGGGTTCGCCCCGCTCCTCTGTGCTAAATGGTTACGGTCGCAGGGTTTATTCGCCTTACGGTGTGGTCTGGCTGTTCTGCCCAGTGCCGCTTTGCGAACCGTTCCCGGGCATCTGACCATAGTTGTTTCCGTTCTGGTTGGTGCGTCCGCCAAAGCCTTTTCCGCTCTGGTCGTTACCCAGGCCTAAACCACCACCCATACCCATAGTGGTGATCCCAGCGTTACGCAGCGTTTCCTGCATAGTGTTGCGCGCCTGCTGCACAGTGTTGATCGCCTGTTGAATAGCGGAGTTGGTTCCCGCATTCGCGGAAATCATCGTCCACAGGTCATTTTCACCCTGCGCGCCCAGCGCGTCCGCCTGTGCCTGGGTGAGCTGCCCGGCATCCGCCAGCGCCTGCATAGCCTGCATGCGCTCGTCGCCCGTTTTCGCGTTGGCTTCATAGTAAGCCTTGTACTGCGTGGCCGTCCACGCGCTCTGGTCCAGATCCGTCAGTGTCTTCTCCGCTTCGCGCAGGGCGATGTACGCGTCCGCGTCCGTCTGCGTCACCACGCCTGCGGTCACCAGATCGGCAAGCACCTGGTCTTCCACGCCTTCGTAAAGGGCAAGCGCCTGGGCATAAACCGTTTTTTGCTCGTCGGTCAAGGCGGTAGTATCCACGGTTCCTATACCAATAGTGCTGTTGTTGTTCGACATGCCTCCGTTGCCGCCCATGGTGCGGTTTGGCATCGTTGCCTGTGTGGTCGCGTCCGCCGTTGCTGTCGTATCCGTCGAGGCTTGCGCAAACGCCGCGAACGGAATCATCACCGCCAGCGCGACGGCCATCAGTGTTGCGCCACGTTTGGCGTTCCTGGTTAAATGTTTTCGTAACATAACCCCATTCATCTCCTTATGTCGTTGTGGTTCCTGGGTACTGTTCCAGCATAATCCGGCAAAACGACAAGCGCGTGAAGAGCACGCGCTTGTTCTGTGAATCTTTTAGTACCTATAGGGGAAACGGATTATCCGTTCGTTTGTTCCACCTTCGCTCCGCCCTTCAGGAAGAACAACAACAGGCACGCAGCCAAGCCGGACATGATCGCTCCAAACAAGAATGAAGCGGAAGCGCCCCATGTGTTCCACAGAAGGCCGGCGATCGTACTGGCCGGTAATAACGCGATGCCGACGAGCGTGGATTGCATCCCCAGCATCGTGCCTTTCAGGGCGGGAGGTGCAATTTCCGAAATAAATGCTCTTTCGACACCCGCAATCATCGCGGTATAGAAGCCATAGCAGACAAACAGGGCGATCATCATCGCTTGGCTGCTAGCAAACGCGAATCCAATGTAAACAAGGGAAAACACAAAATATCCGGCGACTAACAGTTTTTTTCGGCCGACCTTGTCCGAGCGTTTTCCGGCCGGTATGGCTAAAACCGCGGCTGTCAGATTATAGATGAAGTACAGCAGTATGACCGACGTATCGGAAAACCCCACGCTCTTGGCACGCAGCAGCAGGAAGGCGTTGGAGGAATTCCCCAGCGTAAACAGGAACGTGACCAGCAAATAGAGTTTCAGTTGCCCGTTCAGGCTGCCGAGGTTTTTCCAGAAGTGCTCACGCGGCTTCGCTTCGCGTACCACCCGCTTCTCCCGGATGAATAGAAACATCATCAACCCCAGCGCGGCGGGGATCATCGAAAGCCAGAAAACGTTGCGGTAGTCAAAACTCCCCGACGCACGTTTGAGCAGGAAATAAGCTAACAGGATACCGATGGCCGAGCCAGCCATGTCCAGCGCTTTATGGAGGCCGAACGCATGGCCCACTTTCCCCTCCTGCGCGTTATCGCTGACCATCACATCCCGCGGCGTGGTGCGAATGCCTTTACCGACGCGGTCGATTATCCGGGCGCCCAGCACCCCCACCCAGGAACTCGCCAGCAGCAGCGCAATTTTATAAAAGATACCCATCGCATAGCCGGAAAACGCGATAGGTTTTTTGTGTTGATACCGGTCGGTCAGATAACCGCTGTATACCTTCAACAAGCTGGCGAGGCTTTCGGCAATGCCTTCGATCAGGCCCACCAGCGCGGGCGTCGCACCGAACACGGTTGTCAGGTACAGCGGAATCAAAGGGTAGACCATTTCCGAACTGATGTCAGAAAAGAAGCTGACCAGACCGAGCAAGACAATATTGAGCATCCTGGCGACCCCCGCTTTCTTCGCCGCGCATGGCACGGTAAAATCCCAATAGTAGTTATTATAGTTCCCAACGCCGGAGGTGGCAAGGAAAATCTGCGGACGGGCGAGGAAAAAAATCGCACGCGTCCGC
This sequence comes from Eubacteriales bacterium, assembly GCA_021371895.1. Lineage (GTDB taxonomy): Bacteria > Bacillota > Clostridia > Christensenellales > Aristaeellaceae > CAXXOK01. The sequence continues at coordinate 3,513 of JAJFVI010000231.1, forward strand.
CGTTATGCTGCCAAATCGCCTGCGGCAGCGGCGGTACAGGCATGAATAACCATCCACCGGTGTAGCCGATGGATGGTTATTCGTTTGAGTTGGAACTTAAACAACACTCAATTTAATCCTGAACGAGACCATGTAAGTTTTGACATTTACACAAAATTCAGGAACCCACGAATTTTCAGCTGAAGGAGATTATCGGCTGGATTGCTGGCAGTCCGAACGCTAAACTGCATTCGTTGCATCCAAAGCGGCAAAGAACATTATTATGGAATACATCCGCCTCTTTCTATCGGGTTCCCCCATCCATCTCAGTTGGATGCTTTCCCGTGCGCTCACTCAGCAAACAGGTCGTTTGCAGCGCGAGGCGTTTCCTCTAGGACGCGAGGCTCGTCATTCAGAATCAGCGTATAGAAGAGCGGTACGGTAAAGATCTGCTCCGGGCCATCCGGCGCGCCGGCAAAGTACAGGTATACCACATTGGAGGGTGTGGAGAATCTCACCCTCACATGGTCGTAAGATATGCTTTCGCCCGCGGAAAAATCCACATGCATTTCGCCATCCTGTACGGTATAGCCTTGATAGGCGTTCGTGTAATCTTCTGGATCATAGAACTTGATCAGCGAAAAGGCATAGGCAACATTGGAGGAATTGCCGCTTATGATTTCGTTGGTGGCGCTCCAGTAAACAATAAAGTCATCGCCATCTTTTTCAATCTTGTCAATGGAAAAGCCAATCAGGTTCTCATCCGTGGATACGGGCGGACAGTTATCCAGCGCGTCAAGGAAACCTTGCGCCACCGCGTCCACATCCTGTGATTCGGCCAGGCTGACAGTATTGGCGCCAAGGATGAATACCAATATAAGAAATAATAGCGCGACTTTTTTCATTGTGGTCTCCGCCTCTCTCCGTTTGTCAACCCGGTTTGGTGTTCCATTGCTATGTAACCCATCATTTACGCTTGCGGACTGCAAAAACGATCGCAAGGACATCATAAACCAGAAATGCAGCGACCAGCAGTGTGAACGTGACCGGCGTAAGGTTAATGCCGAACCATGTCATATAGCCGCTGTTGGTGCTATATACCCCATACCCCCGCAGTATAATGAAGATCGTAATGGCAATGCCAAACAGCGCGTAGGTGATTCTGCCGGAGCGTGCCTTCTGTACACTTGCCTCTTTTTGTGCCTGCTTTCGCGATTCACTGCGCCTGTATTCCCTCAGCACTTCTTCGTCGGTCACTTCGCCGTTTTCGATCTTTTGGCTGAGCTCCGCCTCTTTTTGGGCGGTTTGAAGGAAACTCTCCTTGGCGACAGGTTTCAGGACGCTGTTGGCTTTAACATTGAGATCGATCCTCCGTTTATAAGGCAGCAATAAAAAACCGGCAAACGGCAACATCTGCAGCAAACCAAGCCAAAGCGTTTTCCCCAAGCTGAATCCGCCTTTAAACAACAGTACAAAGCCCGCGATCAGCTGCGTAAATAGCGCCGCGAGAAAAAATACTATCCGAAATATCTTTAAAGCATCAACGCTGGATGACGGCAAGATTACCAGCAGGGCGTACACAACGGCAGCGGTAATGAGTGTTATCCACTCTTTGACGGGACCCTTGCCCTTCTCCTTCGCGCAGGTATCACAAACGGATAGAGTGAGTGTTCTGGCAAAGTTAGCTCGTCCGCTGCTAAACATATAGTCCGAAATTGGCATAGGGTTGGCGTTCAGGTTGTTGATGCCGAAATGGCAATGGATACATTCTTTATCCATCCCGCAGACAGTGCATTGATCCTTCGGTTTCACGGCCAAGTCCTCCTTGTTTTCATTTGCGCTGAACATGCGGATCATTGTACGGTTATGCTGATGATCCATCCGCAGTTGCCATTCTACCCGAGTGTTCAATTTACAATTGTGATTTGCGGAATTATAACATTGCGACTATTATAATGCAAGAACTAATTTGAAAATTGCGCGATGGAAATAGCGGCTTTACCTTTCACAATTTCAACCTCCTTTTTCTGCATTCTACTGCGCCTCATCTTCCTCCTTTTTATCCATCAGGTGCGTATATATCATCATTATCATCGTCTGGTCAGCGTGCCCTCATCCATTTAAGGACGGTTTTCAGGTCGATGTTCGCCTCCCGAAGAAAGGTACGAATGTGTGCTTGATGTCCTGCATCTGCCATGATTGATTTTGCCCCCGGTATGCTATGTGCCTGCCGGGAGGTTTTTTGCTTGACTACCGCTTTGAGAACTCCTATATTCTATTATATCGTTTTTATCAAATCTACGTTATAAAAAGAAAAATCCCCTGAAACACTAGTTTCAGAGGCGATTTCATATGGTGATCCATCGGAGACTCGAACTCCGGACACCCTGATTAAAAGTCAGGTGCTCTGCCAACTGAGCTAATGGATCATAACGCTGCTACGCTCCGTGCTATCGCGTTGGACAACGAAGCATATTCTAGCATCTGCGGCTGTGTTTGTCAACAGATCAGGAGGGAATTAGCGCATTTCGCAGGCGTCTTGCCCTTCGTCCGGCAACGATTTTACGCAGGATTTCTGCCCGTCCGGCAGGCACAGTCGGTTTTGCGCCCTTTCTTTCTGCGGGCTTTTATGGTATAATAAAGACCTCATATGGCTGGCCGGCGGGTTGGCCGGCATAGAACACGAGGAGGCGTTACAGTTTTACGTACGCAAGGGGTATCAAGCGAAGAGATCGGGGGATAGCAATGTTTACGCCGAAAATCCAAAACGAACAAACCGATCTGCTGATGAAGGCGCTGCTTTCGCTCGACAGCGTAGAGGAAGCGTATCGTTTTTGCGAGGATATGTTGACCGTAACGGAGCTGAAAAGCATCACCCAGCGGCTGGAAGTGGCCGTGATGCTCAAACATAAGGTGACTTACCAGGAAATCGCCAGAAAAACAGGTGCCAGCACCGCCACCATCAGCCGAGTCAACCGATCACTGCTCTATGGTGCGGATGGCTATACCCACATACTCAAGCAGATTGATCCCGATTGATGAAAACGCATACCACGCCCGCTCGCGCACGCACGATCTACAGGGATGAGGATTATACGATGAATCTGGATATGCTCAACGTTCAGCAACGCTTAGCCGCCGAGACACTCGACGGCCCGGTTTTAATACTTGCGGGCGCGGGCAGCGGTAAAACGCGCGCGCTTACTTACCGTGTGGCTAATCTGATCGACCGGGGCGTGGAGCCGTGGCGCATCCTTGCCATCACCTTTACCAATAAGGCCGCGCGAGAGATGAAGGAGCGCATTTTCGCGCTCGCAGGCGAACGCGCGCAGGAGGTATGGATCAGCACTTTCCACGCCATGTGCGCCAAGATTCTCCGCCGCGATATCGAAAAGCTCGGCTATAGCCGTTCTTTCACCATTTACGACGACGACGATCAGTCCAGCGTGCTCAAAGAGGCGATTAAGCACCTGAACATCGACGATAAGGTGCTCACGGTGCGGGAACTGCACTGGAAGATCAGCGACGCGAAAAACCACCTGCAAACGCCGGACGAATGGCTGGCCCAGTCCACCCGGGATTTTCACTGCCAGCAGATACACGATGTATACACGCAGTACGAGGCATACCTGAAAAGCGCCAACGCGCTGGATTTTGATGATCTGCTTCTGCGCACGCTGGAGCTGTTTGCCGATCACCCGCCCGTGCTGGAAAGCTACCGCCAGCGTTTTTCCCACGTGCTGGTGGACGAGTATCAGGATACAAATTTTGCGCAGTATTCGCTGGTAAAGCTGCTGACCCAGAAAAGTCACAACCTGTGCGTGGTCGGCGATGACGATCAGTCCATTTACGGCTGGCGCGGCGCGGACATCCGCAATATCCTTGATTTTGAAAAGGATTTCCCCGATGCGACGGTCATCAAACTGGAACAGAATTACCGCAGCACCTCTAATATTCTGGACGCGGCCAATCAGGTGATCGCCCACAACGATGGCCGGAAGGAAAAATCCCTATGGACGGACGCCGCCGCGGGCGAGCTGATTAAGCTCTTTTGCGCGGGAGACGAACGGGAAGAAGCCGCCTGGATCTGTGACCGGATGCAGCAGTTAAAGCACATCGGCGACGAATATGGCAGCATGGCCGTCCTGTACCGCACCAACGCCCAAAGCCGTATTCTGGAAGAAATGCTCATGCGTGCCGGCATCCCCTACCGCATCTATGGCGGGCTTCGCTTCTACGACCGCAGGGAGGTCAAGGACATCGTCGCTTACCTGCGCTGCATCGTCAACCCCAGCGACGACGTGAGCCTTCGCCGTATTATCAACCAGCCCAAGCGCGCCATTGGCGAAAGCACCATACAGGAGTTGGCGCGCTATGCCGCCGAAAAGGAACTTCCCCTGTACAGCGCACTGATGGATCTGCCCGAAACGCTCTCCGCACGCCCGCGTAAATGTGTGCGCGAGTTCGCCGATATGATGAACACGCTGGCGCTCGAATACGAGGATATGGGGCTGACCGCCTTCGTTACGCATTTGATTGAGGTCACGGGCCTGCGTATGCAGTACGAAAAGGATCTGGCCGAGGAGGCCAAGAACCGTCTGGAAAACATGGACGAGTTCTTGGGCGCCGTGCAGGAGTATGAAAATGCCGCCGAGGAGCCGACGCTTAACAACTATCTGGAAAACGTGGCGCTCATCACCGATCTGGATACCGCCGTCACCAGCTCTCAGTACGTGACCCTGATGACCGTACACAGCGCCAAGGGGTTGGAGTTCCCCACGGTTTTCATTTCCGGTCTGGAGGAGGGTATCTTCCCCAGCGGCCGCAGCCTGTTAAGCGACGAAAAGCTGGAGGAGGAGCGCCGCCTTTGCTACGTAGCCATCACCCGCGCCATGACGCGCCTCTACATCAGCTATGCCTCCCAGCGCCTGATTTACAACCAGTTAAGCTATAACGCCGCCAGCCGTTTCATTGACGAAATTCCCACCCGGCTGGTGGATGACGAATGGATTGCCAAACGGCAGCGCAACTTCCCCGGTTACACCGAAACGCGCGGACGCGCGTCGAGCAGGCGCGCTGCGAAACCCGAGCTTGATAAGGGTCCGATGACCTTCGGCGTGCCCAAGATCGTCACACGCGGCGCGGGTATCGGCAGTAAAAGCGCCGCACTGGGCATTCGCGGCG